>CAZXTT010000274.1:0-2121 GCA_964643775.1 uncultured Rhizobiaceae bacterium
GGCCAGCGCCACCATCTGCTGGATGGTTGCGTCGAACAGCGAGATCACCCACGAGGCGAGCACCGCCGTGCCCAGGTTGACGAACAGCCACACGAAACGCCCGCGCGCCGTTTCCCACACGCTGCTGGTTATCTCCTCGTCGTGAACGCCGGCCAGGCCCAGCATGTCTTCCTCGGCCTCTTCCTCCAGCACGTCGACGATGTCGTCGATGTAGAGCGAGCCGATGAGGCGGCCGCTTTCATCGACCACCGGGGCGGAAACGAGGTTGTAGCGCTCGAACTGGCGGGCCACGTCCTCGATGTCGTCGCCGTCGTGGAATATGGCCTCGAACTTCTCGGCGATGTCGGCCAGCCGCGTTTCGCGGGGGGTGCGCAGCAACCTGGCGGTGGATACCTTACCCAGCAGGTGAAAGCGCGGATCGACCACGTATATCTCGTAGAACTCGTCGGGCAGGTCTTCCTCGGTGCGCAGGTAGTCTATGGTCTGGCCCACCGTCCAGTGTTCCGGCACGGCGACGAAATCCGTCTGCATGTGCCGTCCGGCGGTGTCTTCCTCGTAATGCAGGGCGCGCTCGACCGCCGCGCGCTCCGACTTCGGCACCCTCTTGAGGATTTCGCGCTTCTCGCTGTCGTCGAGGTCTTCCAGCAGCCACGCGGCGTCGTCGGTGTCGAGGTTGCGCACGGCGCGCGCCACGATGCGGTTGGGCAGCGCCTCGACGAGGTCGTCGCGCACCCCCTCCTCCAGCTCGGAAAGCGCCTCGAGGTCGAAATGCCTGTCCAGCATCTCGATGAGGCGCACCCGGTCTTCATGGGAGAGCAGCTCGATGACGTCGGCCAGGTCGGCCTCGTGCAGGTCCTTGACCAGCGAGCGCAGGCGGCGGATGTCGTTGGCCTCCACCGCGGCATCGACGGCGCGCAGGAACTCCGGCGAAACAACGCCGTTCTCATCGCGCACGGCGATCGTCTCATGCGTGGATTTCACATCCGCCCCGGACATGCCAACTCCGCCTTGCCAGAATCAAGATCACGAACCACGGCAAGACTTACCCCACTCCCGCCCCGATACCAACCGTATAAAGTGGCCCGGGCATGAAAGGATGAAAGACGGGGGGTGAAAACCCGCCTCCCGACAGGCCGTTTGATTTTTCCGCGGGCTACCCGGCGTCCTTGCGCCATGAACGCAGCATGGCGCGCACTTCCGGGAGCGCGAGGTCGCGCCAGCCGGTATAGGCGGCGGCCACGGCAAAGCGCGGGCCGGAGCGCAGGTTGGCCACGTAAACGCCGTCGGCTTCCCCGGCCACCAGACGGGCGGCGGAGGCGGAGGCCGTCGGCACGGCGACGAGCACGCGCGCCGCGCCGCGCTTCCTGGCCTCGCGGATGGCAGCCAGCATGGTGAAACCGGAAGCCAGCCCGTCATCGACAATGATGGCCACACGACCGCTCAGGTCGAGCGGCTTGTTCGGGCCGCGCAGGACATTCATGCGTTCTTGCAAGGCGCGCCTTTCTTCTTCCACCACGCGCTCCACGACTGCCTTGTCCAGGTAGGCGGCCAGATCCTCGTTGAGCATCAGCACACCATGTTCGCTCAGCGCCCCGAAGCCCGTTTCCGGGTTGTCGGGGAAATGCAGCTTGCGCACGAAAATGAGATCGAACGGCAGCCCCAGACGCTCGGCCAGCACCAGCGCCACCGGCACGCCGCCGGCGGGGATGCCCAGCACCACCGCCTCTTCCGCCCTGCCCTCGAAATCTTTCAACAGCGGCGCCAGCCATTCGGCGGCATCGATGCGGTCGGCAAAGACGAAGGTGCGCTCGCGCAGCCTTGAATCGATGACTATTTCACCCATGGCCTGACCTCCTGTCCCTGCCATTGATATGGGCAGTCAAGGACAGGTTGCCAATGCTGGCGGACGTCATGCCTCTTCAGGACTTTCAGAATATGAAGCCCCGCGCATGAACTCCGGCGAAACAACGCCGTTCTCATCGCGCACGACGATCGTCTCATGCGTGGATTTCACATCCGCGCGGCGATGGATGCTCAAGGCTGCTTCTCGTCGCCCTTGTCCAGGTAAATCCGCCCACCCCGTTCGCGGAACTTGCGGCTCATTTCCTCCATGCCCTGCTC
>CAZXTT010000275.1:0-7967 GCA_964643775.1 uncultured Rhizobiaceae bacterium
GCGGCTGCTTCCACTGCGCATGCGGCCACCGTTAGCGACAACTTCACCGCCAAGATCGTTATCACCAACGACTGTGTCATCAACTCGGTGACCGACCTTGACTTCGGTTCTTCGGGGCTGCTGAATTCGGCCGTGGAAGCCTCTGCCACCATCGACCTGCGCTGCACCGAGAATGCCTCCTACAACATCGGCCTCGATGCGGGCACGACCAGCGGCGGCACCATCACCACGCGCAAGATGACCGACGGTAACGGCAACACGGTCGATTACCAGATGTTCCAGGATTCGGCGCGCACCGTCAACTGGGGCAACACCGTGGGCACCGACACCAAGTCGGCCACCGGCACCGGCACGGACCAGACGCACACCATCTATGGCCGCGTCCCGGCCCAGAGCACGCCGCCGGCCGGCACTTATACCGACACCGTAACGGTTACCGTTACCTACTAAGCCAGTGAAGATTTTCTCCAGGGGCCGCGAGGCACGCGGCCCCTGGCATTGGTTTGTTCATTTTCAGTCGGTTCAGGCAAAACGTCTCCACCATCAGCAAGGAAAGCAGAGGATGAAAACCTTCTCCCGCGTTCTGATACCGGCCGCCTTGCTGCCGCTTGCCGCGATGGCCACGGCCACCCAGGCAGCGGTAGTGCATGTACGGCCGATTACCATAGAGCTGCAAGCACCGGCCTCGGCGGCCACCCTGACCCTGACCAACAAGGGCAAGGAGCTGGTCACTTCGCAGGTGCGGGTGTTTCGCTGGACCCAGGTGAAGGGCCGGGACGTGCTGAAGCCGACGCGCGACGTGGTGGTAAGCCCGCCCATTCTGCGCATGCGCCCGGGGCGGGAGAATGTCATCCGCGTAGTGCGCACCAGCAAGCGCCCGGTAAGGGGCCAGGAAAACTATCGCATCATCGTCGATCAGTTGCCGGGCAAGAGGCGCAAGGGCGTCGGCGTCGTATTCGCCATGCGCTATTCGATCCCGGTGTTCTTCTTCAACAAGAAGGCAACTCCGCCGCGCCTTTCATGGAAGGCCGTCAAGCGGGGAAGCAAGATCATTTTGACTGCCCGCAACAGCGGCGAACGCCACGAGCGCATCGCCAGGATGAAAATCGTTTCCGCATCCGGCAAGACCATCACGGTCAGCAAGGGGCTGGCCGGGTATGTGCTGGGTAAATCGTATCGGATGTGGAACATTCCGGCAAAAGCTTCGTTTTCCGGGGTGATAACCATAAAGGGGCAGGGGATTTATGGGCCGATCAGGGCAAAGGTTCGGCTGCGCTAGGGCTACTGGCGCGGTGGCCCGTTTGATAACGGGCCGCGAACTTGCGGCTGTCGCGCTCCTGACGGCCTCCATAATGATTCCGAACATTGCCACCGCAAGCGAGACCGCTTCCCCGAATGATTCCGCGGCAAATGTCTCCGCCCCCGTCCCGGCAAGGAAAACCGGCCAGGAAAGCAAGCAGGAAAGCTCCGAAGAAGAGGCCTATGACGCCTCTTCCCTGCCGCCGCCGCCCGCCATCCCGCCCGCCGATCCGGCGCTGGCCGATGGCACGGAAACGCCCCTTTACCTGGAAGTATTCATAAACGGCCAGCCGACCAAGATGATCGGCGAGTTCCGGCGCACCGCGGAAGGTGATTTCACCTGCCGCGCCAGGGAGCTGCGGGAGCTGGGCATAAAGCCGCCGCAGGGGGCGGATGACGAGGACGTCATCAGCCTCAAGGACCTGGGGGCCACGTGGGAATACGATGAAACCGCGCAGCGCATTCGCATCACGCTCGGTGACGAGGGGCGGGTGCGCAGGGTCTATGACCTGCGCAACAACAATGCCGACCTGGTCAAGGAAGTCAGCCGCAAGGACACGGGGCTGGTGCTCAACTATTCGACGCTGGTTTCGGCCAGGACGGATGACGCCTTTGCCGCCAGCAGCTTCGAGGGAGCCTCGCTCAATCTCGACGGCTGGATATACTCGCCTGTGGGCACCATCTCCGGAGGCGCCTTCATCCGTTATGACAAGTTCGAGAAGGTCAAGGCGGTGCGGCTGGATACCGCCTGGCGCTATACGGACATGGAGCGCTCCATCAGTTATCAGATAGGCGACATGATAACCGGCGGCCCGGGCTGGGCGCGGCCGGTGCGCATGGCGGGGATAATGATTTCGCGCAATTTCCGCCTGCGGCCGGATATCGTGACCACGCCGCTGCCGTCGCTTTCCGGCTCGGCGGCGGTGCCGACGACGGTGGATGTCTACCTGAACAACGTCAAGGTGCACAGCCAGGAAGTGGAAGCGGGGCCCTTCACCATCACCAACATACCGGCCATATCGTCTTCCGGCGTGGCGCGGCTGGTGATGCGCGACGCGGCGGGGCGCGAGATAGAGACGAAAAAGAGCTTCTATACCTCGCCTGCACTGATGCGGGCGGGGATGCTGGAATTCTCGCTGGCGGCGGGGCTGCCACGGCTCAACTACGGCATAAAGTCGTTCGACTACGACCTGTCGCCGGGAGGGGTGGCGTCGGCGCGTTATGGCGTCACCGACCGGCTCACCGTGCATGGGCACGCGGAACTGGCCAAGGACCTTCAGCTGGCCGGTGGCGGGCTGAGCACCGTCCTGTTCGACAAGCTGCTGGTATCCGCCGCCGGGGCGGTTTCGCACAGCAGCATGGGTACCGGCTTCCTGGCGCGCGGATCGCTGGAGACGCAGATCGGCAATTTCATGTTCAACGCCTCGACGCAGCGCATATTCAAGGATTACGCCGACCTGGCCACCGTCAGCGCGCCCGCCCTGTCGGCCGGACTGGAGGGAGGCGTGAGCACGGCGAGCGACTTCCCGCGCGCCATCGACCGGGTGACGGCCGGCTACTCGTTCCCTGACCTGGGTGGCGGACTGTCGGTCAGCTTCCTGCGGGTGAAGAGCCGCTCGCAGGGCACGGCCAATACCCTGTCGCTTAACTGGAACCAGCGCCTGTGGGGCGAGGCCACGCTTTACGCCACCGCCTTTGCCGACCTGGACAAGATCAGCAAGCCGAATGTCTTCGTTGGCGTCAACATTCCGCTGGGCGGCGGCAAGGGGTCGGTTTCCGGTGGCTTCAATTACGACGAACAGGGCAAGTACCGGGCCACGGCCAGCTATTCAAAGCCGCTGGAGCAGAAGGACAACTCGGTCGGCTGGCGGGCGCGGGTCACCTATGGCGACCTGAAATCGGCGCAGGCATCACTGGCCTGGCGCATGCCCAAGGCGACGGCGCGGGCCACGGTGATGAAGCTGAAGGACAACACGCTCGGCCACGCATCGCTGGATGGTGCGCTGATCGTCGCCGGTGGCGGGGTGTTCGCCAGCAACCGGGTTCATGATTCCTTCGCCATCGTCGATGTGGGGGCGCCGGATGTCACGGTGCGCTATGAAAACCGCCCGATCGGCAAGACGGGCAAGGACGGCAAGCTGCTCATCACGACCCTGCGCTCGTTCGACCGCAACAAGATTTCCATCGACGCCGAGGAGTTGCCGGTGGATGTGTCCATCACCTCGGACAAGAGGTTCGTGGTGCCTGCTGACAAGGCGGGGGTGACGGTGGACTTCAACGTGAAAAGCATCTCCGACGCGGCGCTGGTTACCCTGACCGGGGAGGACGGCAAGCCGCTGGAGGTGAGCAGCGAGGTTTTCGTGGACGGCCACGAGGAGCCGTTCGTGGTCGGCTATGACGGCCAGGCCTGGCTGGAGGGCCTGAAGGAAGGGCGCAACACGGTGCGCGTGTCCACTTCCTCCATGACCTGCGAGGCGGCTTTCGAATTCACCCCGAAGGCGGGCGAACAGGTGCACATAGGCCCGGTGCCGTGCAAGATGATCTCCGATGCCCCCATGGAGGCGGCGAAAAACCAGCCCGGAGATAACGAAGCTCCCGCTGGCTGATCATTCCGTCCCGGCGGCTCGCCCGGCAACTGGCGCCACGCATTCATTGAGACCAGATCCTGATTCCGATGAAAACAAGGCGAATCGTGGTATGGTTTGCCATGCTGGGAATGATGCAACCATAGGGAGAGACGTTTGCCTCCTCTTGTCGGGATCGTTTTGGCGCGCCTTGTTTGGGGAGTGGTTTCGCTGCTTGCGGTGTCGGTGATCATCTTTTCGGCGGTGGAGATGCTGCCGGGGGATTTCGCCAGCGCCATTCTGGGGCAATCGGCAACGCCGGAGGCGCTGGCCAACCTGCGCCACGAGCTGGGGCTGGACCTGCCCGCCGGGGAGCGCTTCGTGCGCTGGCTGGGCGGCGTGATCCAGGGTGATTTCGGCATTTCGCTCTCCGGGCGGCCGGTGGCCGAGGTGGTATTGCCGCGCATGGGCCATACGCTGTTGCTGGCAGGGCTGGCGGCGGGGCTGGCCCTGCCGGTGGCCTTCGCGCTGGGGGTGATGGCGGCGGCGCGGCGCGGCGGCTGGCTCGACCGGGTGGTCAATTCCTCGGCGCTGGCGCTGGCCGCCATGCCGGAGTTTCTCACAGGCTACCTGCTCATCTACTGGCTGGCGGTGCGCGCCGGATGGCTGCCGCCGGTTGCCGCCATACATGATGGCATGGGGGCAATGGAGCAGGCGCGGCGGCTTGTCCTGCCGGTCATTACCCTGTCGCTGGTGGTCATGGCGCACGTGCTGCGCATGACGCGGGCGGCGCTGGGCGAACTGATGGAGCGGCCGTGGATGGAAATGGCCGGGCTGAAGGGTTTGCCGCGCGGCTACCGGGTGTGGCGGCACGCGCTGCCCAATGCCTGGGGGCCGATCGCCAATATCTTCGCCTTCAACATCGCCTGGCTCATCAGCGGAGTGGTGGTTACCGAGGCGGTGTTCGTGTATCCCGGGGCCGGACAATTGATGGTCGATGCGGTGGCCTCGCGCGACATACCGGTGGTGCAGGCCTGCGCGCTCATTTTCGCTGCCGTCTATATCGGCCTCAACCTGCTGGCCGACCTGGTGGCGCTGTTGACCAACCCCAGGCTGCGGTATCCGCGATGAGCTCCGGCGGCAAGACATATGCCCGCGCCGGCGGTGGCCTGAACCTGAAGCGGAGCCTGGCCGGGGGCTTCCTGCTGGTGGTGGTCGTGGCGGCGCTGATGGCCCCCTGGCTGGCCCCTTACGGGCAGGCGGAGATCGTCACCGATGCCTATGCCCCGTGGAGCAGCGGCCATTGGCTGGGGGGCGACCAGCTGGGGCGCGATTTCTTCTCGCGGCTGCTCTTCGGCCTGCGCAATGCGCTGGCCATGGCCATTGCCATAACCGCGCTGTCGCTCACCACCGGCGGCGCGCTGGGAATCCTGGCGGCCGCCGCCGGGGGCTGGGTGGATGGCCTGCTGGCGCGGCTGGTGGATATACTGATGGCCCTTCCGGCGCTCATTTTCGCCCTCATGCTGCTGGCAATATTCGGCACCGGGGTGGCGCAGATGATCCTGATAATCGCGGCGCTCGACGCCACGCGGGTATTCCGGCTGGCGCGCACTCTCGGAATGCGCGAGGCGGCGCGCGATTACGTGGAGGCGGCGCGCCTGCGCGGCGAGCGGCTGTGGTGGATAATGGGGCGGGAGATATTGCCCAACATGATGTGGCCGCTGCTGGCGGAAGGCGGCATGCGCTTCGCCTTCGTGTTCCTGACCATCTCCACCCTGTCGTTCCTGGGGCTGGGCCTGCAACCACCGGCCGCCGACCTTGGCTCCATGGTGCGCGAGACGGCCGCCCTGATCGGCTATGGAGATTTCACGCCATTGATCCCGGCGGCCCTGATCGCGGCGGTGGCGCTGGCGGTTAACCTGCTGCTGGACGGGCTGGCCGAGGCGGAAAGAGGGTGAAGGGGCAGGCAATGAGCGGAGCACTGCTGGATATCCACGATTTGCGCATCAGCCGCGCCGGCGATGGGTTGGAGGTGCTGCGCGGGGTGTCGCTGAAGGTGCGCCCCGGCGAGGTGGTCGGGCTGGCCGGGGCATCGGGAGCAGGCAAGACGACGCTGGGGCTGGCGGCGCTGGGACATGTGCGCCATGGCCTGCGGCTGAGCGGCGGACGGGTGCGGCTGGCCGGGCTGCCGCTGTTTTCACTGCCGGAGCCGGAGCTTGCGGCATTGCGTGCGGCGCAACTGGGATACGTGGCGCAAAACGCCGCTGTTTCATTCAACCCGACGCTGCGGCTGATGGCGCAGGTGGGAGAAGCGGTGCTGCTGCACGGGCTTATGGGGCGGGAAGACGCGGAAGAACGGGCGCGGCTGCTGGGCGCGGCGCTGGGGCTGGACGGCTTTGACGAACTGGCGCGGCGCTTTGCCCATCAGCTATCCGGCGGGCAATTGCAGCGCATGATGGCGGTCATGGCCATGACCAGCCGCCCCGGGCTGATAGTCCTCGACGAACCGGCAACGGCGCTCGATGCAGACAGCCAGGCGCGGGTGGCGGGGATAATCGCCAGGGCGGTGGCCGAATCCGGCGCGGCGGCCCTGTGGATCGGCCATGATCCCGGCCTGCTGGCCGAGGTGTCGCGGCGCATATGCGTGATGAAGGACGGGCGGATAATCGAGGAAGGCGCGGCGCGCAAGCTGGCGCGGCGGCCCGCCCATCCATATACGCAAGCCCTGTGGAATGCCCAGGCCGAGCCGGTGGCGGCGGCCGAGGATGCGCCGGTGGTGCTGGAGGCGCGCAACATCAGGGCAAGCTACGGAAGCGGCGGAGCGGAAGTGCTGCACGATGTTTCCATATCACTGCGCAAGGGCCAGACGCTGGCGCTGACCGGGCCGTCGGGCAGCGGCAAGACGACCCTGGGGCGGGTCTTGGCCGGGCTGTTGCGGCCGGATGGCGGCGAGGTCGTTTTTGCCGGGCAGAGCCTGCCGCCACTGAAACGGCGCTCGCGGCAATTGCGCCGCCGCATGCAATTCATGCATCAATCGGCCGACAGTGCGCTCAACCCGGCCCAGCGGGCAGAAGACATACTGTTGCGGCCGCTAAGGCTGTTCTTCGGATCGAGGGGCGAAAAGGCGCGGGCGCGGGCCGGGGAGCTGATGGAAATGGTGGAGCTGGACAGGAAGCTGCTGAGCAGGCCGGTGGCGCAGTTGTCGGGCGGCCAGAAACAGCGCCTGATGCTGGCCCGCGCCCTTGCGGCGCAGCCCGAGGTGATGATCTGCGACGAGACGACCTCGGCGCTCGATCCACTGACGCGGCGGGCCATATTGCGCCTGCTGGCCCGCATGCAGGAGCAACACGGCATTGCCATGCTGTTCATCACCCACGACATGGTCAGCGCCCGCTCGCTGGCCCATCACGTGGCGGTCATGGAGCAGGGGCGTATCGGCAAGCATGGCCCGGCCAGCGAAATATTCGCGGCCCCGGCGGCTTCTCATGGTTAATGGTGCGTTAACCGCCCCTGCCCTATGGTGGCGAAAAATCACCCTGCGCCGGGAAATCACTTCATGTCGATCGAACAGATAATCGTGCTCGCCATCGTGCAGGGCATCACGGAGTTTTTGCCCATTTCGTCGTCGGGACACCTGATACTGGTGCCGGAGCTGATGCACTGGAAGGACCAGGGGCTGATCGTCGATGTCATGGTGCACATGGGCTCGTTCCTGGCGGTCATCGTCTATTTCTGGCGCGATGTCGTTCAACTGGTTCTCGGCGGGCTGGAGATGCTGCGCGGACGCATGACGCGGCGGGCAAGGCTTGCCCTTTACATAATCGCCGCCACCATTCCGGCGGTGATCTTCGGGCTGGTGGCCAAGAAGACAGGGCTTCAGGAGGCCATACGCGGGCCGCTGATCGTGGCCGTCAACGCGGTGCTGTTCGGCATCGTCATGTTCGCCGCCGACTACTGGTCGCGCCAACAGCGGCGGGTGGAGGACATGGACATGAAGACGGCGCTGGTAATCGGCGTCGCCCAGGCCATCGCCATAATCCCCGGCACCTCGCGCTCGGGCATAACCATGGCCGCCGGGCGCTTTCTCAACCTGACCCGCCAGGA
>CAZXTT010000276.1:0-2758 GCA_964643775.1 uncultured Rhizobiaceae bacterium
GTGTGGCCGGCGGCGCTGATAACCCTGGTCGGGGCCCTGCCCGGCGGCTGGCTGGGGGGCGTGCTGTCGGCGCGCTTCCCGCCCAACGTGCTGCGCGGCGTGATAGGGACGGCGGCGGTGATGCTGACGGGGTGGTATTTCATCAAGGTCTACTTGCTGGGATGAGCGGGGTTTCCCGCTACACTCGGCTCGTAGCGGGAAGGAAGGCGGGAAATCGCCATCGGCGCCTTGCCCTGCCCTTTCTCATTCTCCGTCCCTTTCCACCTCCCTGAGCTTGCGGCGGGCTTCGTCGGCTTCCTGCTGGCGGGCCCACATGCGGGCGTAGGTGCCGCCCTTGTTCAGCAGTTCCCCGTGGCTGCCGCGTTCGGTTATCCGGCCGGCCTCCAGCACCAGTATCTGGTCGGCGTCGGCTATGGTGGACAGGCGGTGGGCTATGACCACCGTGGTGCGGTTTTCCGACACCCGTTCCAGCGCCTCCTGTATCTGCTGCTCGGTCATGGTGTCGAGCGCGCTGGTGGCCTCGTCGAGCACCAGTATGGGCGGATCCTTGAGGATGGTGCGGGCTATGGCCACCCGCTGTTTCTCGCCGCCGGAGAGCTTCAGGCCGCGCTCGCCGACCAGTGAATCGTAGCCATCGGGCAGCGACATGATGAAGTCGTGGATGCGGGCCATCCTGGCCGCCGCCACCACCTCCTCGTGGCTGGCGTCGAGGCGGCCATAGCGGATGTTGTAGCCTATGGTGTCGTTGAACAGCACCGTGTCCTGCGGCACGATGCCTATGGCGCGGCGCAGCGAGGCCTGGGTGACCTTGCTGATGTCCTGCCCGTCGATGAGCACCCGCCCGCCGGTGGGGTCGTAGAAGCGGAACAGCAGCCGCGATATGGTGCTCTTGCCCGCTCCCGAGGGGCCGACAATGGCCACCTTGCGCCCGGCGGGCACCGTGAAGCTCACCCCGTGCAATATCTCGCGCTCACCGTCATAGGCGAAGCGCACATCCTCGAAGCGCACTTCGCCCCTGCCAACCACCAGTTCGGGAGCGCCGGGGGCGTCCACCACTTCCGGCTCTTGCCCGAGCAGGCGGAACATGGCCTCGACGTCTATCAGCCCCTGCTTTATCTCGCGATACACCGAGCCCAGGAAGTTCAGCGGGAAGGAAAGCTGGATGAGCAGGGAGTTGACGAGCACGAAGTCACCCGCCGTGGCGCGCCCGGCGCTTACGTCCATGGCGGTTAGCGCCATGGCGATGGTCAGGCCGGTGGTGTAGATGAGCGCCTGTCCGGCGTTGAGGGCGGCCAGCGACTTGCTGGTCATGACGGCCATTTTCTCGTAGCGGCGCATGGCCTCGTCATGGCGGGCCGCCTCGTGTTCCTCGGTGTTGAAATATTTCACCGTCTCGTAGTTGAGCAGCGAATCCACCGCCTTGCCCGATGCGTCCTGGTCGGCGGCGTTCATCTGACGGCGCACGCGGGTGCGCCATTCGGTGAGGGAATAGGTGAAGGCCACGTAGACGACTATCGTCAGCGCCACCACCAGGGCGTGCCTCCAGCCGAAGGTGGAGGCCATTATCGCCAGCACGAGGGCTATTTCTATGGCCGTGGGGATGGTGTTGAACAGGGCGAAGCGCAGGATGATCTCTATGCCGCGGGTGCCGCGCTCTATTATGCGCGACACGGCGCCGGTGCGGCGGGTCAGGTGATAGCGCAGCGACAGGGCATGCAGGTGGCGGAAGGATATGTCGGCCAGCCGCCGCACCGCCCCCTGCCCCACCTCGGCGAACAGCCAGTCGCGCAACTGGGCGAACACCACCATGAGCACGCGCCCCACCCCGTAGGCGATGACCAGGAACAGCGGCGCGGCGAGAAGCCCGGAAACGCCGCCTCCTTCACCGCCTTCGCCGCCGCCACCCCCGGCGGAAAGGGCGTCCACCGCCAGCTTGTAGGAAAAGGGCACCATGACGGTGACCGCCTTGGCCAGAACCAGCGAAGCCATGGCCAGAACCACCCGCAGGCGCACCATGGGCTGGTTCCTGGGCCACAGCCAGGGGAGCAGCCTGCGCAAGGTGGCGAGCTGGCCGGCCCCGGAAGTGGCAGTGGCGTCTTCCGGCAGGGCGGTTGTCGATGGGCGGCTCATGGCGGGTGGTTACCTGGTTGAAAAATCCCGATCGTGCGAAACTCACGCGCAATCAGGCCGATGCACGGTGAAACTCACAGATTGAGTCAGCCGGGTCAAGCAGCCGCTCTCCCGCTTCCGCCCGGTGAGACGAGGAGCACTACTTCACGCGGGTGAATACCCCGGCGACGCAGGCTCCGTCATCGGTGCAGCCGTCGAGTTTCCATGAATTCCCGTCGGGCATGGTCATGTTGGTGTTGTATACCTTGCCATTGCCGGGATGGCGGATGCGCCCGACTATGCGGCCGGCCTTCTCCTCCAGCTTCGACATGATCATCTCCATGCCGACGTTGGAGGGGCCGGAGATCACCTTGGCGGAGATGCCGTATTCGCCACCCTCGGTGACTTCCACCACGTAGTCCTGCCATTTCCACTTGCCGGTCATCTTCTTCATGTCGAGGGCCATGTCGGCAGCCATGACAGATGCCGCGATGACGCCACCCATGGCCAGGCCCGTGGCAGCAGCCAACATTTTTCTCATTGCCGGTTCCTCCCATCATCAACTGTCGCAATAACCACGATCCGGCGGATCGTGCAGCCCCTAAGTGATAGCATATTATCGAGCGGGCGATAAACAAAGTGGCCGTGC
>CAZXTT010000277.1:0-8547 GCA_964643775.1 uncultured Rhizobiaceae bacterium
GAACAGGGCCACGCACAGGAAGCGGCCCTCGTCCACCGTGATGGCGGCGGTGTTGGCCACCTGGGTGTCGTGATCGACGTCTATCATCTGCCCGAGCACGGCGTTCACCGGCACTTCGCGCTCGATGGCGGCGAGGTAGAGGCGCTTTAGCAGGGCTGGGCGATCCGTCTTCAGGGCGATTACCGGCCAGCGGGAGATGCGCGAGTGCAGCACCTCGTCGGCGGTGCGGTAGTCGCAGAATTCCTGCTCGCCGGAGAGGGCGCTTAGCGCCACCTTGTCACGCAGGCCCAAGAGGGCGTGACCGGCGACGTTGAACTGGCGGCCAAGGCCGGCCTTCGAGTTGACCACCACGATCCAGCGGTAATCATTGTCGGCATAGAGCGCCATGGATCGCCCCCGTCGATGGTGAAATCAGCGGGTGGGCACCGGTTCGCCGCCGCGGTAGTCATAGAAGCCGCGGCCGGTTTTGCGGCCCAGCCAGCCGGCCTCGACGTATTTGACCAGCAGCGGACAGGGGCGGTACTTGGAATCGGAAAGCCCCTCGTAGAGCACCTGCATGATGGACAGGCAGGTGTCGAGGCCGATGAAGTCGGCCAGCTCCAGCGGCCCCATGGGGTGATGCGCGCCGAGCTTCATGGCGGTGTCGATGGCCTTTACGTTGCCGACGCCCTCGTAAAGGGTGTAGATGGCCTCGTTGATCATCGGCAGCAGGATGCGGTTGACGATGAAGGCCGGGAAATCCTCGGCCACCGAGGGGATCTTGCCCAGCCCCTCGATGAAGGCGCGGGTGGTATTGAAGGTTTCTTCAGAGGTGGCTATGCCGCGGATCAGCTCCACCAGCTCCATGAGCGGCACCGGGTTCATGAAGTGGGTGCCCATGAACTTTTCCGGGCGGTCGGTGGCCGCGGCAAGGCGGGTTATGGACAGCGAGGAAGTGTTGGTGCCGATGATGGCGGTGGGCTTCAGGTGGGGGCACAGCTCGGCGAAGATGGAGCGCTTGGTGTCCTCGTTCTCGGTGGCCGCCTCGATGACCATGTCGCATTCGGCGAAGGCGGCCATGCCGTCCACCGGCCGGATGCGCTGCAATGCCTGCTGGCGGTCATCTTCGCTTATGACCTGCTTCTTCACCTGGCGGGCCATGTTGGCGGAGATGTTTTCAAGGGCCTTTTTCAGGCTGTCGGCTGATATGTCGTAAAGCAATACATCATGGCCAGCCAGGGCGCATACGTGAGCAATGCCGGAGCCCATCTGGCCTGCGCCGATAACACCAACCTTTTCGATTTTCATTTCACTGCCTTCGGTTTGAATGGAATTTCGGTCAATGAGACTATTATTCGCCGAGCGCCTTGTCCAGTTGCGGCAGGACGTCGAACAGATCGGCCACCAGCCCGTAGTCGGCGACCTGGAAGATGGGCGCTTCCTCGTCCTTGTTTATGGCCACTATGACCTTTGAGTCCTTCATGCCCGCCAGGTGCTGGATGGCCCCGGATATGCCGACGGCGATGTAAAGCTCCGGGGCCACCACCTTGCCGGTCTGGCCAACCTGCTGGTCGTTGGCGGCGAAACCGGCATCGACGGCGGCGCGCGACGCGCCTATGGCGGCGTCGAGCTTGTCGGCCAGCGATTCGAGCAGGGCGAAACCCTCCCGGGAGCCGACGCCGCGGCCACCGGAAACGACCACGCGGGCGGAGGTAAGCTCCGGGCGGCCGGAGCTGGTGAGCTGCTGTGAGACGAAGCGGATGTTTTTGGCGGGTGGCGGGGCGGGTATTTCCTCCACCGGGGCGGTGGTGTCGGCGGCCCCGGCGGCGGCGAAGGCGGTGGTCTGGACCGTTATGACCTTTCTGGCGTCGGTGGAGCGCACGGTTTCAATGGCGTTGCCGGCGTATATGGGGCGGCGGAAGGTGTCGGGGGCCAGCACCTCGATTATCGACGACACCTGCATGACGCCCAGCTTGGCGGCCACGCGCGGGGCGAAGTCGCGCCCGGTGGAAGTGGCGGGGGCGACCAGCGCCTCGTAACCGGCCATCAGCGGCACGATCAGTTCGGCAAGGGGTTCGGCCAGGTGGTGGGCTAGGCTTTCGCCATCGGCGAGCAATACCTTGCGCACCCCGGCAAGCGAGCTTGCCGCTTCCGCCACCCCGGCGCAGTCGTGACCGGCAACCAGGATGTCGGCCTCGCCGCTGATCCCGAGGGCGGCGGTGAGGGCCTTGGCGGTTGCTTCCTTGAGGGTCTTTCCGTCGTGTTCGGCGAATACCAGGGCAGCCATCAGATCACTCCCGCTTCGTTTTTCAGCCTGTCCAGCAATTCCTCCACGGAATCCACGATGACGCCGGGCTTGCGGGGGGCCGGTTCCTCCACCTTCAGCACCTCCAGGCGGGGGGCGGCATCGACGCCCAGCTCGTCGAGGGCGAGGCGCTCCAGCGGCTTGCGGCGCGCCTTCATGATGTTGGGCAGCGAGGCATAACGCGGCTCGTTGAGGCGCAGGTCGGTGGTGATGACCAGCGGCAGGCCGGCCTCCAGCACTTGCAGGCCACCGTCCACCTCGCGGGTGATGGTGGCTGTCCGGTTGTCGTCCGACAGCTCGAGGCGCGAGATGAAGGTGGCCTGCGGCCAGTCAAGTTCGGCGGCCAGCATCTGGCCTGCCTGGGAGCTGTCGTCATCGATGGCCTGCTTGCCCATGATGACCAGTTGCGGCTGTTCGCGGCGCACTATTTCGGCCAGAACGCGGGCCACCGCCAGCGGTTCCGTGCGGTTATCGGCCTCGACAAGGATGGCGCGGTCGGCCCCCACGGCGAGGGCGGTGCGCAGGGTCTGTTCGGCCTTGCCGGGGCCGATGGAGACGGCGATGATCTCCTCGGCCTTGCCGTCCTCCTTCAGCCGCACCGCCTCTTCGAGGGCGATTTCGTCGAAGGGGTTCATGGACAGCTTGACGTTGTCCAGCTCGACGCCGGAATTGTCGGCGCGCACGTGGATTTTCACGTTGTAATCGACGACCTGCTTGACGGGGACGAGGATTTTCATGGCGGATGATCTCTTTGATTTTCAGGGTGGCTGCCGGGTTCGGCAGCTTGCTGAATTATCAGCAGACCCTAATGGCGGGGGGCTGAAAGTCAATGGTGGCGGAGTTGGCATTTGGGATGACCGGGCGGCATGTTCTGCCTGCTTATCCCGCGGGCCGGTGTCCTCAGGAGCGGAGCCGCCGGGCCAGCATGGGGCGCAGCGGCAGGGTGATGAGCAGACCGGCGATGAAGCCGCCGATGTGGGCCCACCAGGCGGTGCCGCCGCTCCTGGAGGCGGTGGCCGTCAGGGCGAAGAATATCTGCATGACGAACCAGCCGGCCAGCACCCACAGGGCGGAAAGGCGCAAGGGTATGCGCCCGAACAGCAGGATGAGCACGCGCGAGCGGGGAAAGAGCAGCAGGTAGGAGGCGAGCACTCCGGCCACCGCTCCCGACGCGCCGACCAGCGGCAGTTGCGAGTGCGGCGACAGGGCGACGTGGGCAAGGCCCGCCACCACCCCGCAGACGAGGTAGAAGAGGACAAAGCCGGCATGCCCGAAGCCGTCCTCCACGTTGTCGGCGAAAACCCACAGGAACAGCATGTTGCCGATCAGGTGCATCCAGCCGCCGTGCAGGAACATGTAGCTGAGCAAGGTGGCCTCGGGGGGGATAACGGCGAGCTTGCCCTGCAACACCGCGTTGTCGGTGATGACCGCCGGGATGGCCCCGTAGGAGAGCGGGATCATGGCCGCCTGCACCGGTGTCACGGCATATTTCGTGTAGAGAAAGACGAACACGTTGAGGAGGATCAGCGCGCCGGTGACGAACTGGAAGCGGATCACCTTCAGGGGGGCGGAATCATTGAGCGGAATGAACATGGCTATTCCTCCCGCTTGCGCCCCTCGCCGGGGGTCCACAGAACATCGCCGCCGGCGCGCGCGTTGAGGAAGCGGGCGGCGACGAACAGATAGTCGGACAGGCGGTTGAGATAGGCCATGGCGTGGGGGTTGACCCGTTCGCCGGGGGTGTCCCCGAGGGCGCTCGTGGCGCGCTCGGCGCGGCGGCAGACGGCGCGCGCCATGTGCAGGTGGGCGGAGGCCGGGCAACCGGCGGGCAGGACGAAGGAGCGCAGCGGCTTGAGACGCGCGTTCATGGCGTCGATGCGTTCCTCGAGCCAGCTCACCTGGACGGCGACGATGCGCAGGGCTTCTCCGTCCGCCATGTCGGGGTTGGCGATGTCGGCGCCGAGGTCGAAGAGGTCGTTCTGGATGGCCTCGAGGTGATCGTCCAGCGGATCGCCGCCATCCACGTGCAGGCGGGCGACGCCGATGGCGGAGTTGGTTTCGTCCACTTCGCCGATGGCGGCAAAGCGTGGGTGGTGCTTGGGCAGGCGCTTCCCGCCCAGCAATACCGAGGTGCCGGAATCGCCGCTCCTGGTATATATGCGGTTGAGTTTGACCATGGGCGTGATATTCCTCTGAACCTCAGCAAATATCAGTTTTTGCCGCCGGACAACAGGGCATTGCCGGAGCGCGGCGGCAATCGGGGAGCGTGACCATCATGCCGCGTCTGTTCGTGGGGCTGGAGATACCGGAGAATATCGGCCGGGAGCTGGAGATGTTGCGCGGCGGGGTGCGCGGGGCGCGCTGGATCGCGCCTGTGGATTATCACATAACCCTGCGCTTCATCGGCGACATAGACGAGGCGCAGGCGCAGGCGGTGGAAGAGGCGCTGGGGCGGGTCAGGGCCCCCGCCTTTTCGCTGCGGCTGGCAGGGGTGGACTGGTTCGGCGGGCGCAAGCCGCATTCGCTGCATGCCAGGGTAGCGGCCAGCGAGGAGCTGAACCACCTGCAGGGGCTGGTCGAGCGGGCCTGTCAGACGGCGGGTCTGAAGGCGGAAGGGCGCAGGTTTATGCCGCATGTCACGGTGGCCCGCTGCCGGGGGGCGGATTTGCGGGAAGTGCGCGATTTCGTGGCGCGCAACGGACTGTTTGCCGCCGGGCCGTTCGAGGTGCGGCGCTTCGTGCTCTACTCGGCGCGGCCATCGCGCGGCGGCGGCCCCTACGTGGTGGAGCGCGCCTGGCCGCTGGAGCAAGGCGGGGAAGCAACCTGAATTGGCCGGTGACGGGCGCAATGGCGGTTTTCGCCATCGGCGTTCATGCGCTCACGCGCCTCAACGGCGGGCCAGCAGGGCCGGGGACGGGGCCTGGCGCAGCAGTTCCCTGATGCGCTCCTTGTGGCGCTTGAAGGCGGCCAGGGCCTTCCCCTTGAGGCGGATGCGGTGAGTGGTGCGCACGCGGCGCGGGTTGATGGGCTTGTTGTTGCGGCGCACCTCGAAGTGCAGGTGCGGGCCGGTGGCGCGGCCGGTGGATCCGACATAGCCGATAACCTGCCCCTGGCGCACGCGCACGCCCTTGCGGATGCCGCGGGCGATGCGGGTCTGGTGGGCGTAGAGGGTGGTGTAGCCATTGGGATGGCGGATCATCACGGTGCGCCCATAGCCGCCGCGCCAGCCGGCATGGGTAACGATGCCGGAACCGGCGGCGCGGATCGGCGTGCCGCGGGCGGCGGCGAAGTCTATGCCGGTGTGCAGCTTGGAGTAGCCGAGGATTGGATGGCGGCGCATGCCGAAGCCGGAGGTGATGCGGGCCCCGGAGATGGGAGTGCGCATCAGGCCCTTGACGGCGGAGCGGCCGTTTTCGTCGAAATAGGCGGTGCGCCCGCGCGGCGTGGTGAAACGGTAATAGGTCAGCTTGCGGCCGCGCAGGTTGAGGGAGGCGTAATAGAGCACCTTGCGGCGCTTCGACGAGCCCGACAGCGGCGGGCCATAGAGAATGTCGAAGGTGTCGCCCTTGGCCACCTGTCTTTGCAGATCGACGCCATAGGAAAAGGCGCGCAGCATCTGGCTTATTATATAGCCCGGCACATTCTGATCCTTGGCGGCGGCGTAAAGCGACGAGGAGACGCGGCCCCGGGCGCGCAGATACTCCCCGCCCGCCGGCTGGGAAGGTTTGCCGGTCTTGCCGGAGCCCTTTGCGCGGGCGGCGCGGGCGGCGAGTCCGCGCGGGCGGGCGCGGGGCTGCACGGCGGGGGCATTGCCGCGGCGGGCGGTTTCCATATTTTCCGCGCGCACCGAGAAATGCCCTTCTTCGTCGGCTTCTATGACGACTTTTCCGCCACTGTCCGGGGCAAAGGAGAGATAGACCGGGTATATGACTTCCGATCCGTAGAAGTCCTGCTGGCGGTCGAGGGTGACGAGGAATTTCTGCCCGGCGCGCAGCAGGCGCAGCGGATATACCGGGTCGAGCGCCTTGATGAGCGCAGCAGCCACGTTTTCCGGCACTCCCATTTCCACGAGCTTGTCACGCAGGCGTTCGCCCTTGCCGAGGGTGAATGTCTTGTCTTCCGGCTCGGCGGGCGGGGATTTCAGGATGATGGTTTCGTTGCCGGAGGGGGCGTCATCGAAAATGAGTGACGTATGAAGGATGTGGGGTATGGCGGAGAAATGCCCGGCAGTGTTGTCTTCCGCCGCCGCGGTGGCGAAAGTGGTCATGAGGCGGGGGGCGGAAGGAGCGCTGGCGGCGGGCATCGGAGGGTCGGCGGGCGGGGTGAGAGTGGCCGTGTGGACGGTGGTATCCAGGCTGCCCTTTTCCGATATGACCGGGCGCTGCCAGCGCATGGATTCTCCGGCCTGTTGATTCATGCCGCCGCCGGGAGCGGAAGGGGAGCCGGTGGCGAGGAAAAAGCTTACCGCGGCGGCGCCGATCAGCGCGCCGCTGGCGGCGGCCAGGTAGAGCCACTTGCGGCCCATCCCGGAAGAAGAGGGCGGGGGTGCGGCATTGAAGAAATCCACCGGATCATGAAGCGACGAGAGATCATCACCTGCCGCCGCGGCCTTGCCGTTGCCGGTGGCGGCGCGTGCATGAGGGGTGATCTGTGGCTTGTTACTCAACTCCCCTTGTCTCCCCTCTGTTCACCCAAGGGTGGAAGCACATGGCCGGTGCAAGGCCGGCCCTTGCAGAAGTGAATTGTCATACGCGGCGTCACTACACCAGTGTGGCGTCGGAATAATGGCAAAAGATGGCCAAAAAACGCCTGTGCCGTGACCCCGCGCATCGTGTTTTCTGTTCCAGCCAGATTGTCCGGCATGGCCAAAGGGTCGGCCACTATGGTTTATAAAGGGTTAATTTCCACCGCCCCGCAATGACTTTGGACAAACGAGCGTCCGGTTTGAGGCTGGTTGGCACAAATCCCGAAAAAAATCTGAAAAAGCCGCTTGACAGGCAAGGGACGCCACCCATATATAGCGCATCACTTCGCGGGGCCAGCACGGTTCGAAGCCTGAAGCGGCGATGGGACTGGCGGGTTTCCGCAGATTTCCTGAGCAGACGCGGATATGTCGGAGGTATTCCCAAGGGAATGGCCGGGGGCATGTCCTTTGCGTGTGGTTCAGGCGGGGTTCGCCCCGAATGCTCTTTGAAATGTCTGGTTTCTTGCTGGCGCGCCTCTTTGATGCGTGCGCGTTGCTCTTCCGGCCGGGGCTTCTTCATGAGGTCTGGGCGGGACAAAAAAAGAGCAAAAAAAGTGGTTGACACGGCGATGGCGATAATTCATATAGTCGCGCCGCTGCCACGAGCCAGCAAGGGTTCAGGCGGCAGTCAAAACCGGACGTGATCCCAGGCCTTCCGGCCGGGCGCGATCCAAAAAGTCTCTTGACTGTTTCGCTGCTTTGACTATATACAGGAACGCTCCTGCATATAGTTGCGGAACGGTTGTCGAAGGCGCGCCCGGCGCGGCTTCGAATGCTCTTTGAAATTGTGGATGAAAGAAAGAGAAACGCAGGCGGCAGTGTCCTTGCGCTTCGTGGAAACACGAAGGTGAACGGATGCTAAAGCTCGCGTTTCGAGAAGCCAAGACTTGTGACGGTTTTCGCCTTCGGGTGAAGACCTTCAAGTAGGCTACTCGTCAATTGCGCAGCGACCGTGCATGCCTCGAGGCCCGCAAGGGCCGCCCCGAAAGGGGAGGGCATGTCACGAGCAAACAGTTTCAAACTTGAGAGTTTGATCCTGGCTCAGAACGAACGCTGGCGGCAGGCTTAACACATGCAAGTCGAACGAGAAACTTCCTTCGGGAAGGAGTAAAGTGGCAAACGGGTGAGTAACGCGTGGGAACGTACCCGGCAGTACGGAATAGCTCAGGGAAACTTGGGGTAATACCGTATACGCCCTTCGGGGGAAAGATTTATCGCTGTCGGAGCGGCCCGCGTCGGATTAGCTAGTTGGTGGGGTAACGGCCTACCAAGGCTACGATCCGTAGCTGGTCTGAGAGGATGATCAGCCACACTGGGACTGAGACACGGCCCAGACTCCTACGGGAGGCAGCAGTGGGGAATATTGGACAATGGGCGCAAGCCTGATCCAGCCATGCCGCGTGAGTGAAGAAGGCCTTAGGGTTGTAAAGCTCTTTCAGCGGGGAAGATAATGACGGTACCCGCAGAAGAAGCCCCGGCTAACTCCGTGCCAGCAGCCGCGGTAATACGGAGGGGGCTA
>CAZXTT010000278.1:0-3901 GCA_964643775.1 uncultured Rhizobiaceae bacterium
GGGGTGGCGGCGTTGCTGGCCGGCGAGGGGGTCGGCCGGGCGGCGGTCGTCGGGAGCTCGCTCGGCGGCCTGCTGGCCCAGTACCTGGTGGCCACCCGGCCGCATCTGGTGGAGCGGGTGGTTTTCGCCAATACCTTCCCCCCGGGCCACCCCGAGATTCTCAAAGGGCGGCGGCTGGCGGCGCTGGCCCGCTGGTTGCCCGAGCGCTTGGTGCTGGGCATGATGCTGCAAAACGCCCGCCGCAAGCTGGTGCCGGCGGCCGGGGGTGACGCGCTGCTCGCCTATTACCTGGAGGAGCAGTATACCCAGCGGATGCGCAAGACCGAGGTCCTCGCGCGCTCGCGCGCGGTCTTCGAGACATTCGCGCCCCCTGAGCCGCAAATGCCCCACGCCGTCTTCGAAGCCGCGAACGACCCGCTCATCCCGCCGCGGGTGCGCACCGACCTGAAGGCGCGCTATCCGGAGGCCTTCGTGCGCGACCTCGGGGCGGTGGGCCATTTTCCCTACCTGAGCCATCCCGAGCGCTTCAACGCCGCGCTCGAGGCGTTCTTGGAGTCGTGAGGCTGCCGCGTCTGGTGATCGCCGCGCCGTCGTCGGGTTCGGGAAAGACGACGGTGGCGGTGGTCTTGCTGGCGGCCTGGCGGGCGCGGGGCCGGGTGGTGCAGCCCTTCAAGGCGGGCCCCGACTACATCGACCCCACCCACCTGGGCCGGGCCGCGGGGCGGACGCCGCGCAACCTTGACGGTTGGTTCCTCGATCGGCCCGAGCTGCTCGAGGTTTTCCGGCGCGGATCTGTGGGCGCGGAGGGCGCCTTGCTGGAAGGGGTGATGGGGCTCTTCGACGGCCGCGACGCCCTGGGGCGCGAGGGCTCCACCGCCCAGGTGGGCCGCTGGCTGGGCGCGCCGGTGGTGCTGGTGGTGGACGCGCAGGCCATGGCCGGCTCCATCGCCGCGCTGGTGCGGGGATTTCGCGACCACGACCCGCACCTGTGGTTGGCGGGGGTGGTGGCCAACCGGGTGGGCTCGGCGCGGCACGCGGAGCTCCTGGCTGAGGCGCTCGAGCCCGTGGGGGTGCCGCTGCTGGGCTACCTGCCGCGCGACCCCGCGCTCGAGCTGCCCGAGCGGCACCTTGGCCTGGTGCTGGCCGGCGAGCGTTCGCTCGAGCCCGAAGCCTGGGCCCGGGCAGCGGGCACGCTCGACGTGGAGGCGCTGTGGCGGCTGGCGCAGGCGGCGCCGGAGCTTGAGCTTCTCCCGCATCGCTTGCCCGAAGGGCGCCGGCCCCTGCGGGCAAAGATCGCCGTGGCCCGTGACGCCGCGTTCAACTTTTACTACCCCGAAGCGCTCGAGCTGCTCGAGCAGCTGGGCGCGGAGCTCGTGCCCTTCAGTCCCCTTGCGGACGAGGGCCCGCCCGGGGACGCGGGTGCGGTCTGGATCGGTGGCGGCTACCCCGAGCTCTACGCGCGCGAGCTGGCCGCAAACCAGGGCGCGCTGGCGGCGCTGCGTCGTTTTCCGGGGCCGGTTTACGCCGAGTGTGGCGGCCTGATGTACCTTTCCGAGGCCCTCGAGACGCCCGAAGGGCGCTTCCCAATGGCCGGCCTGGTGCCCGGCGCGGCGCGCATGCGAAGCCGCCCCACGCTGGGCTACCGCCACGTCGAGGCGCTGGCCGACGGCCCGGTGGCCCGGCGGGGCTGGCGCGCCAAAGGGCACGCCTTTCACTACTCCACCCGGCCTGTGGTGGAGCCGGCCGCCTGGATGCGGGTCGAGGGCGCCGAGCGGGAGGGCTACCTCGACGGCCGGGTGCACGCCAGCTACACCCACCTCTACTTTCCGGCGGCGCCCGAGCTGGCCCGCCGCTTCGTCGAGGTGGCCGCAGCGCGTACGGGGGTGTGAGTTGGCCGTTTTGTTCGCCGCCATCCTCGACGCGGTCTTTCGCGAGCCGCCCGCGCGGCTGCACCCGGTGGTGGGGATCGGCCGGCTGCTGGCGGGGCTCGAGCGCTTCTGGCGCGACGACGCGCGCGCGGGCGCGCTGGCCTGGCTCGCGGGGGCGGCGGCGGTGCTTGCGCTTTCCTCGTTGGCGTGGTGGGGTGTGACCGCGCTCGCCCTGCCCGGCCGGGTGCTGCTGACCGGCCTGCTGCTGTGGCCGGCTTTCTCGCTGCAGATGCTCCTCGGCGAAGTGGCCGCGGTCGAGACGGCGCTGACGCGCGGCATGGACGGGGCCCGCACGCGGCTTTCGCGGCTCGTGAGCCGCGACACCCAAGGCCTCGACGAGGCCGGGGTGCGCATGGCGGCCCTGGAGACGCTGGCCGAGAACCTCTCGGACAGCCTGGTGGCTCCGCTCTTCTACTTCGTCTTCTTTGGCCTTCCCGGGGTCTGGCTCTACCGCTACGCCAACACCGCCGACGCGGTCTGGGGCTACCGCACGCCCCGCTACCGGCGCTGGGGGTGGCTGGCGGCCCGGGCCGACGACGCGCTGAACTGGATTCCCGCGCGCCTGACCGGTTTGCTGCTGGACCCGGGGAGGCTGGCGGCGCTGCGCCGCGAGGCCGCTCACACCCCCTCACCCAATGCCGGCTGGCCGATGGGGGCGCTGGCCCTGGTGCTGGGGGTGCGGCTGGAAAAGCGGGACGTCTACGTGCTCAACCCCGCCGGTCGCGATCCCGAACCCGCCGACCTGCGGCGGGCGCTGGCGCGGGTGCGGCTGGCGGCGGTCGTGAGCTATGCGCTGGCGGCCCTGCTGAGCTGGGGGAGGTGGGGGCTGTGACCTTGCATGGCGGACCCGACGGCGGGCCCGAGCCCCGTTACGACTTTTCCACCAACGCCAACGCCCTGGGACCCAACCCGGTGCTGCTGTCCGCCTTGCGGCTCGCCGACATGGCCCGCTACCCCGAGCCGGGCTACGCCGAGTTGCGCGCTGCGCTTGCCGCCGATCACGGCGTGGGCGCGGAGCGGGTGGTCGTGGGGGCGGGGGCGAGCGAGCTGATCCACCGCCTGGTGCGGGCGCGCCGCGGGCCGGTGCTGACGCTCGAGCCCACCTTTGGCGAGTACGCCCGCGCGGCCCGGGCGGCCGGGGTGCGGCACCTGGCGGCGCGTTCTCCCGGGGAGTTCTTGGACTTGCTGGAAGGCGCGGAGGTGGCCTTTCTGGCCCAGCCGAACAACCCTACCGGCGAGCTCTATGGCCGCGCCTTCGTGCGCGAGGCGGCGTGGCGGGCCGAGCGCGCGGGAGCGTGGCTGGTGCAGGACCTGGCTTACGCCCCGCTCAGCGAGCGGCCGGTGCCGGCCGCGGCCCGGGCCTTCCGGCTCTTCGCACCCAACAAGGCCCATGGCCTCACTGGCGTGCGCGCCGGCTACCTGGTCGCCCCCGCGCCGGGGCCGGCGGCGATGCTGGCCGAGGCGGCCCCCTCGTGGGTCATCGGCGCGGCCGAGGTGGCCTTCCTGCGCGTGCAGGCGGGGGCCGAGGCGCGTACCTGGCTGCGCGGCACCTTACCCACCCTCTTCGCCTGGCGCCGCCGCCTGACCGACCTCCTGCGCGAACGGGGCTACGAGGTGCAGGGGGGCGCGGCCAACTTCGTCATGGTGCGGCTGGGCGAGGACGCGGCCGTCTTCTTGCGCGCGCGGGGGCTGCGGGTGCGCCCGCTTTTCGACAAGGGCCTGCCCGAATGGGTGCGGCTTTCGGCCCAGCCGCCGGCGGCGCTGGCGGCGCTCGCCGCTGCCCTGGAGGAGCGCGGATGAGCCGGACGGTATCATCAGGACCAGGCATGGAGCCTTTGCATTTTCTGTTCATCGACGAGACCGGCGTGCTCAGCCGCGACCGGCGTCAGCCCTTCTTCGGCCTGGGGCTTTTGCGCACCGCCGATACCGCCGCCCTCTCGGCCGAGCTGCACACCCTCTTGCAGCAGGCGCGC
>CAZXTT010000279.1:0-12014 GCA_964643775.1 uncultured Rhizobiaceae bacterium
CTGTCCATGACGGCCCAGGCGGTCATTTTCATGGCCGCGCTCGGCATCGCGCTCGCCGTCATGCTGGCGCTGGCCAACAAGTACCTGTGGGTATGGGAAGATCCGCGCGTCAACGAGGTCGAGGAACTGCTCCCGGCCACCAACTGCGGGGCCTGCGGCCAGGCCGGTTGCCGCGCCTTCGCCGAGGCGCTCGTCGAGAACAGGGCCGAACCCGCCCAATGCACCGTCTCGCCGCGCGAGGCCATCGAGGAAATAGCCGCCACCCTCGGCGTCGAGGCGGGCCAGGCCGAGAAGCGCATCGCCATGCTGGCCTGCGCCGGCGGCTCCAACGTGGCGCGCATGCGGGCCCATTACGAGGGCGTGGAAACCTGCCGCGCCGCCGCCGTCGTCGGCGGCGGGCCCAAGATGTGCACCTGGGGCTGCATCGGGCTGGCCGACTGCGCCAGGGTTTGTGATTTCGACGCCATCGCCATGAACCGCTTCGGCCTGCCGGTGGTTGATGCCGAAAAATGCACCGCCTGCGGCGACTGCGTGGAGATCTGCCCCAAGGACCTGTTCTCGCTGCATCCCGTCAGCCATCACCTGTGGGTGGCCTGCCGCAGCCTGCTGCATGGCGAAGAGGCGCTGGCCGAGTGCGCCGTGGCCTGCGACGGCTGCGGGCGCTGCGCCAAGGACGCGCCACAGGGCCTGATCGAGATGAAGGACAACCTGCCGGTCATCGACTACCGGCTCAATCACCTGGCCACCCCCGACATAATCCAGCGCTGCCCCACCGGGGCCATCGTCTGGCGGGACGATGAAAAGGGCCGGATCATGCACGGGCGCGGGGCGAAAAAGATAATCCGCAAGCGGCCCCTGCCGCTTGATTCCTGAGCATCGAGGAGCAAGGCCATGTTCGGCAAGAATGACAAGGCGGGGAAGAACGAGCCGAAATATCCCGGAATCCGCATGGCGGTGGACGGCAACACGGCGGTCATCATGTGCGAGCGCGAGGCCTCCGACGCCGCCGGGGCATACCCCATCACCCCCTCCACCCAGATGGGCGAGTTCTGGGCCGAGGAAGTGGCCAGGGGCCACCGCAACGTCTCCGGCAGGCCGCTGGTCTTCATCGAGCCGGAATCGGAACACGCCGCGGCGGGCGTCACCGCCGGCATGTCCATGTCGGGGCTGCGCGCCACCAACTTCTCCTCCGCCCAGGGCGTGGCCTTCATGCACGAGTCGCTCTATGCCGCCGCCGGCAAGCGTCTGCCCTACGTGCTCAACATCGGCGCGCGCGCCATCACCAAGGCCTCGCTCAACGTCCATTGCGGCCATGACGACTATCACTGCGTCGATGACACCGGCTTCATGCAGTTCTTCGCCTGCAACGCGCAGGCGGCGGCGGATCTCAACCTCATCGCCCGCAAGACGGCGGAGCTGTCGCTCACCCCGGCCATCGTCGCCCAGGACGGCTTCCTGACCACCCACCTGATCGAGCCGGTCAACATCCCCGAGCGCGAGCTGATAGAGGAGTTCCTCGGCCATCCCGGCGACGAGATAGAATGCCCCACCCCCGCCCAGCGCATGATCTACGGCAAGACGCGCCGCCGCGTGCCGCTGCTGTGGGACGTGGACAACCCCGTCACCTCCGGCGTGGTGCAGAACCAGGATTCCTTCATGCAGACGGTGGCCGCCCAGCGCCCCTTCTTCTTCGATCACGTCAGGGAGATAGCCGAGCAGGTGATGGCCGAATACGCCGCCCTCACCGGGCGCGAATATGGCCGTGTCAACCTCCACTCCGTGGAGGACGCCGACTACGTCGTCATCGGGCAGGGTTCGATGATCCCGCAAGCGGTGGCCATAGCCGAATACCTGCGCAAGACGCGCAAGCTGAAGGTCGGCGTCATCGACCTCGTCATGTTCCGCCCCTTCCCCGGCGACCTGATCTCGAAGGCCCTGCTGGGCAAGAAGGGCGTGGCGGTGCTGGAGCGCACCGACCAGCCGCTGGCCGAGGACCTGCCCATGACCCGCGAGGTGCGCGCCGCGCTCGCCAAGGCGCTGGAGAACGGCCAGGCCGGCAAGGGCGGGCGGCCGTGGCCGGATTATGGCGTGGCCAGGCGCATCGGCGACATTCCGCCCGTCCACAGCGGCGCATACGGCCTTGGCTCGCGCGACCTGCAGCCGGAGGCCATCATCGGCGCGGTGGAGAACATGCTGCCCGACGGCCCCCGCAGGAAATTCTTCTACCTGGGCATCGACTTCATCCACAAGGTGCCCGCCTCGCCCAGGGAAGAGGTGCGCCAGCAGAAGCTGCTGGAGGCCTATCCGCACATCGGCGAACTGGCGGTGCATGGCTCGGAGAATCCCGACCTGCTGCCCGAGGGCGCGATCACCGTGCGCATGCACTCGGTCGGCGGCTGGGGGGCCATCACCACCGGCAAGAACCTGGCCATGACCCTGCACGAGCTGCTGGGCTACGAGATCAAGGCCAACCCCAAGTATGGCTCCGAGAAGAAGGGCCAGCCGACCACCTATTACATGTCGGCGGCCCCCGAAACCATTCCGCTTACCTGTGAATATCACCACGTCGACGTCGTGCTCTCCCCCGATCCCAACGTGTTCGAGCATTCCAACCCGCTGTTCGGCCTCAGGAAGGGCGGCGTGTTCATCATCCAGCACGGCGGCACGGCGGAAGAGCTGTGGGAGAGCCTGCCGGAGAGCGCCAGGCGCACCATCATCGACAACGACATCCGCCTGTTTTACGTCGATGGCTTCCGCATCGCCCGCGACGAGGCCTCCAACCCGGAGCTGCAACTGCGCATGCAGGGCAATGCCTTCCAGGGGGCCTTCTTCGCCGCCTCGCCGCTCATGGAGCGCGCCGGGCTGGACGAGAAGAAGCTGTTCGCCGCCATCGAGGAACAGCTCAGGGCCAAGTTCGGCTCCAAGGGCAAGAAGGTGGTCGAGGACAACCTGCGCGTGGTGCGCCGCGGCTTCGACGAAACCCGCGAGGTCACCGACAAGCCGCTCGGCTCCGGCCGCGCGGCGATAGCCAGGAAGGAAAGCACGCTGCCGGTCATGCTCACCACCCTGCCGGAAGGCGACGGCGGGCGCGCCGACATCCATGCCTTCTGGGAGCGCACCGGGCGCTTCTACGCCGAGGGGCAGGGCTCCGACATAACCGCCGACCCCTTCCAGGCGCTGTCGCTGATCCCCGCTTCCACCGGCGTGTTCCGCGACATGACCCAGATCCGCTTCGAGGTGCCGCAATTCGTGGCCGAGAACTGCACCGCCTGCGGCGAATGCTACACCGTGTGCCCCGACAGCGCCTGCCCGGGGCTGGTCAACACCCCGGCGGAGGTCTTCGACGCCGCCGTCGCCATGGCCGAGAAGACCACCGGCCCCAGCCGCTTCCTGCGCCGCGCCGTCCGCGCCATGGAGAAGAAGCTGCGGGCGCTCGTCGGCGAGGCCGGCGAGGAGGCCGATGTCAACGCCCTCATCCACGAGGCCATCGGGCAATACATTGCCGAATCGCGCCCCGCCGGCGAGGCCGACGCGGAGGCCTTCGACGCCGAGATGGAAGCCCTGCGCGAGGCCATCGGCGATTTCCGCTTCTCCATCACCAAGCCCTACTGGAGCACCCGCGAAAAGAAGCAGAAAGGCTCCGGCGGATTGTTCTCCATCACCATCAACCCCTATGCCTGCAAGGGCTGCATGGAGTGCGTCGAGGTGTGCGGCGACGGGGCCCTGATCCCCGCGCGGCAGGATCACGGCATGGTCGAGCGCCTGCGCAAGGAGTGGGATTTCTGGCTCAACCTGCCTAGCACCGGCAAGCAGTTCGAACGCGTCTCCGACCTCGACGAGAAGATAGGCGCGCTGCATACCATCCTGCTCGACAAGCCGGTCTACGAATCCATGAACTGCGGCGACGGCGCGTGCCTCGGCTGCGGCGAGAAGACGGCCATTCACCTGTTCACCTCCACCGTCACCGCCCTCATGCAGCCGCGCGTCAGGGAGCACGTGAAGCGCCTCAGGGATCTCATCGAGCGGCTGGAGATACACATCCGGCTGAAGCTCTCCGAGGGGCTCGACCTGTCCTCGCCGGCGGCCCGGGAGCTGGCCGGAGGCGACGACGACCTCACCCTCGCCGACGTGGCAAGCAGGCTCGACGAGCAGGGCGTCAATACGCTCGTCGACAAGGAATGGCTGGGCTGGGCCACCGGCCTGCTGGAGAAGCTGCGCGACCTCAAGTGGCGCTACGAGGCGGGTCCCACCAATCGTGGCCGCCGCGAGATGGGCATAGTCAATTCCACCGGCTGCACCTCGGTGTGGGGCTCCACCTTCCCCTACAATCCCTATCCCTTCCCGTGGACGTCCCACCTGTTCCAGGACGCCCCCTCGGTGGCCATGGGCGTTTTCGAGGGCCACATGGCGAAGATGGCCGAGGGCTTCAGGGCCGTGCGCATGGCCGAGCTGGAGCTGGAGGGCAAGTATGACCCCGCCGTGCATGACGAGATGTTCGCCAGCTTCGGCTGGAAGGACTTCTCCGACGAGGAGTGGAAGCTGTGCCCGCCGGTGGTGGCGCTGGGCGGCGACGGGGCGATGTATGACATAGGCTTCCAGAACCTCTCGCGCGCCCTTGCCTCGGGCATGCCGGTCAAGGTGCTGGTGGTCGATACCCAGGTCTATTCCAACACCGGCGGCCAGGCCTGCACATCGGGCTTCATCTCGCAGGTGGCCGACATGAGCCCCTATGGCGAGGCATGGAAGGGCAAGCAGGAAATCCGCAAGGAAATAGCCCTCATCGGCATGGCCCACCGCACCAGCTTCGTGCTGCAAGGGGCGCAGAGCAACGTCACCCACCTCATCGAGGGCTTCATAGACGGGCTCAATTCCCGCCGTCCGGCGCTGTTCAACATCTATGCCCCCTGTCCGCCGGAGCATGGCATAGGCGATGACGTGGCCGAGGCGCAGAGCAAGATGGCCGTCGAGGCGCGCGCCTATCCGCTGATGCGCTATGACCCGGACGCCGGCGAGACGTTCGACGAGTGCCTCGACCTCTCCGGCAACCCGTCCCCCGATGCCGACTGGCCGGAATACACCCTCAGGTACGTGGACGAGGACGGCAAGGAGGGCGAGATGAAGCTGCCCTTCACCTTCGCCGACTTCGCCGTTACCGAGGGGCGCTTCCGCAAGCATTTCAAGCGCGTGCCGCGTGACAAGTGGAACGATGACATGGTGCCGGTGCACGAGTTCATCGACATGGACGAGGACGAGCGCGCGGGCAAGTTCCCCTACGTCTGGGTGGTCGATGGCGATAACCGGCTGACCCGCGCCGTCTGCTCGCGGGAGATAGTCAAGTCGACCATCGAGCGGCGCGCCTTCTGGCGGCAGCTCAAGGGCGTGGCCGGGATGCTCCACGAGGTGGACGTGGCCGCCGAGGTCAACAGGGCCAGGGCCGAGATGGCCGGCAAGCTGGCCGCCGCCCTGCTGGAACTGGCCGGGGGCGGCAATGGCGCTCCGGTGCTGGAGCTCGCGGCCCAGACCGGCGGCGCTTCCGGCGGGGCGGGAGGCGCGCCAGCCGCTTCCGCCGCCGGCGCGGCCCCGGAGGATTACGAGCCGGTGTGGATAGACACCCCCGAATGCACCACCTGCGACGAGTGCATCACGATCGCTCCCGGCATATTCCAGTATGACGAGAACGATCAGGCCATCGTCGTCGATCCGCGTGGCGGCACCTACGAGCAGATAGTCAAGGCGGCGGAGAAATGCACCGCCGGATGCATTCACCCCGGCACGCCCTGGGACATGAGCGAGAAGAACATCGACAAGCTCATGAAGCGGGCGGAGCCCTTCCAGTAGGACCCGAGGAGAAGGTGACGACCCGTGGGCCTGATGTCCTTCATAGGCAAGAGCTTCCGCCACGGCATCCACCCGCCGGGCAACAAGGAGCAGACCGCCGGGCTGCCGATCCGCCGCCTCGCCTTTCCGCCGCGGCTGGTGGTTCACCTGGATCAGTTCATAGGCCGCCAGGCGCGCCCCATCGTGCGCAGGGGGCAGGAGGTGGCGCGCGGCGAGCCGATCGCCGAGGCGGACGGCTTCATGTCGCTGCCCCTGTTCGCCCCGGCCACCGGCACGGTGCGCGACATAAGGCTCATGCCCTCGGCGCGCGGCCCGCGCTCCATGGCCATCATCATCGACGTGCGGGAGGCATCGTCGCAGCGGGTGCGCTGGGCGCGCCCGGTTGACGACCTGGAGGGAATGACGCCGGAGGAGCTGATCGGGGCCATTCAGAACACCGGCATATCCGGGCTGGGCGGCGCGGCCTTTCCCATGCACGTGAAATACGCCGTGCCGGAAGGGGCCAGCCCGCCCGACGTGCTGGTGGCCAACGGGGCCGAGTGCGAGCCGTGGCTGAGCGCCGATCACCGCGTGATGCTGGAGCGCCCCGATGACCTGCTCGCCGGTATCCGCATCGCCCTGAGGGCCAGCGGCGCGAAACGCGCCGTGATAGGCATCGAGGACAACAAGCCGGACGCCGCCAGGGTGCTGCGGGAGCATATCGGCGGGGACGATCCGATAAGCGTCGAGCTGGTGGAGACGAAATATCCGCAAGGGGCGGAGAAGATGCTCATATACGCCCTGCTGGGGCGCAAGGTACCCGCCGGGGGCCTGCCGCGCGACATCGGGGTGGTGGTTTCCAATGTCGGCTCGCTGGCCGCCCTGGGCTACCTGCTGCCGCGCGGCGAGGGGCTGATAGAGCGGGTGGTGACGGTGGCCGGCCCCGGCGTGGAGCGTCCGGGCAACTACATAGTGCCCATCGGCACGCCGGCCGGTTTCGTGCTGCGCGAGGCGGGGCTGAGGAGCGCCAACGCCGAGGTCATCTTCGGCGGCCCCATGATGGGCCTCGACGTGCCCGAGCTGGACGTGCCGGTGACCATGGGCGTCTCCGGCATACTCGTCAAGGAACGGCCGCCCGAAGCGCGCCGCGTGTGGCCGTGCATCCGTTGCGCGCGCTGCGTGGATGCCTGCCCCATGTTGCTCAACCCCTCGCAGCTCGGCCTGCTGGCCAGGGCCGCCCGCTACGAGGAAATGGCGGAGCGCTACAATCTCATGGACTGCTTCGAGTGCGGCTGCTGCGCCTATGTCTGCCCTTCCAACATCCCGCTGGTGCAGTATTTCCGCGTCGCCAAGATCATCAACCGCGAAAAGGCCATGCGTGAGGCATGAAGAACGGCCCGCAAATAGAGCTGCGCCCCTCGCCGCACATTCACGCGCCGCGCGACGTGGTGGTGATAATGCGCAACGTGGTGCTCGCCACCTTGCCGCTCATCGCCTTCTACGTCTGGCAGTTCGGCCTCTCGGCCATCGCCCACGTGGCGGTGATAACCATCACCTGCCTGCTCGCCGAGCGGCTGGCCAACCGCCTGCTGGGGCAGGCCAGCACGCTGGGCGATTATTCCGCCGTCATCACCGCCCTGCTGCTGGCGCTGACCGTTCCGCCGTCGCTGCCGCTGTGGATGGGGGCGGTGGGGGCGGCCGCCGCCATCGGGCTGGGCAAGGCCTTCTTCGGCGGGCTGGGGCTCAATGTCTTCAACCCGGCGCTGGTTGGCCGCGCCTTCATCACGGCGGCCTTCCCGGTGGCCGTCAATGCCTGGCCCCCGGCATACTGGGAGGGGCGCTTCAGCGGCTTCTTCCCCACCACCTTCACCGCCCCCCTGATGACCCCGCCCGACCTCGGAGCCTGGGCGGCGAAGGCGAACAAGGCGGTGGACGCCGTCTCCGGGGCGACGCCGCTGGCCCAGATGAAATTCGCCCATGCCCAGCAATCGGCCATCGACCTGTTCCTTCATGCCGACGCCGGCAACGTCACCGGGCCACCGGCCATCCTGATAATGCTCTGCGGCCTCTACCTTGCCTTCCGGCGCATGCTGGACTGGCGCATCCCCGTCTCCATCATGGCCTTCGCCGCCGCCTTCTCCGCCGTCTTCTGGCTGGCCGATCCGGCGCGTTATCCCGATCCGCTGTTCGTGCTGGCTTCCGGCGGGCTGATGCTGGGGGCGTGGTTCATGGCCACCGACATGGTGGGCTCGCCGGTCACTCCCCGGGGGGTGGTGATATACGGGGCGCTGATAGCCGTGGTCACGGTGGTCATCCGCCTGTTCGGCGGCATGGCCGAGGGCGTGATGTATGCCATACTGCTGGGCAATGCCGCGGCGCCCCTCATCGACCAATACACCACCCCGCGGCCCTTCGGCGCGCGGCGCGGCAAAAAGGGCGGGGAGGACGGGCCATGACCAGCCGCGAGATAAATCACGCCCCCGGGACGCCCGCCTGGCCGCTCATATTGGTGCTCGGCCTCGCCGCCATGATGTCGGGCATGCTGGTGGTCGCCGTCCACCAGTTCACCAGCCCCATCATAGCCGAGAACCAGCGCCGGGCGGTGGCCCGCGCCATTGGCCGGGTCGTCCCCGGAGCGGTCGGCAACCGCGCCTTCATCGTCGAGAACGGCAAGCTGATACCCGCCGGGGAAAAGGCGCGCGGCGAGGTCATTTACGCCGCCTATGGCAAGGACGGAAAGCTCCTGGGCATAGCGGCGCGCGCCGGGGCGCAGGGCTATGCCGACATGATCCACATGCTCTTCGGCTATGATCCCGAAAGCGGCAGGATACTGGGCTTCGAGGTGCTGAAGATGACCGAGACGCCGGGGCTGGGCGACAAGATCGCCAGCGACGATGGTTTCCGCGCCAACTTCCCCCTCGACGCGCGCCTCGACGGCACGGGGAAGAAGCTGGCCCACCCCATAGTCACCGTCAAGCACGGCAAGAAGAGCAAGCCGTGGGAGATAGACGCCATCTCCGGGGCGACCATATCCTCGCGCGCCGTCGGCAAGGCGCTCAACGAGGCGGCGGGCCGCCTGTTGCCGGTGATCCACGCCAATCTCGACATGCTGCGCGCCGCCGCCCCCGGCAGGGGCGCGACAGGGGAGGAAAAATGATGGCGGCCAAGGCGAAACGGCGGGATACGGCGATCACCTGGGAGGTGTTCTCGCAGGGGCTGTGGCGCGACAACCCGGTGCTGGTCATGCTGCTGGGCCTGTGCCCGGTGCTGGCGGTTTCCAACTCGGCGATGAACGCGCTGGCCATGGGGCTGGCCACCACCTTCGTGCTGATCTCCTCCGGGGCGCTGGTCTCGCTGTTGCGCAACTTCATCCCCGCGCAGGTGCGCATAGCCACCTACATCATCATCATCGCCACCTTCGTGACCATCGTCGATTACGCCATCCAGGCCATCTCGCTCGATCTCTACAAGGCGCTGGGGGCCTTCATCCAGCTCATCGTCGTCAACTGCATCATCCTGGGCCGCGCCGAGGCCTATGCCTCGCGCAACACGCTGGCCCGCTCGGTGATCAACGCCCTGGGCATGGGGCTTGGCTTCACCGGCGCGCTGGTGGTGCTGGGCGGCATCCGCGAGATACTGGGCGCGGGGGCCCTGTTCGGCGTGCCGCTGTTCGGCGCGGGCTTCGAGCCGTGGGTGGTCATGATATTGCCGCCGGGAGGCTTCATCGTGCTGTCGCTGATGCTGGTGGCGGTCAACTGGATAAACGCCCGCCGGGAGCGGGCCGGGCGAACGGAGGAGCAGGCCGATGGCGCATGACGGACTGACATTCATCCTTCTCAACGCCATGCTGATGAACAACTTCGTGCTGGCGCTGTTCCTCGGCCTGTGCCCCTTCATGGGCGTTTCCGGCAAGCTGGAGACGGCCTTGCCCATGGGGCTGGCCACCACCTTCGTCATGCTCATCAGCTCCATGTGCGCCTGGGTGATAAACGAGGTGCTGGTGGCCTGGGACATCCAGTTCCTGCGCCTGATAGCCTACATCACGGTCATCGCCTCCGCCGTGCAACTGGTGGAAATGACCCTGAAGAAGTTCACCCCCGGCCTGTTCAGGGCGCTGGGCATCTTCCTGCCGCTGATAACCACCAACTGCGCCATCCTCGGCCTTGCCCTGTTCCAGACCTTCAGGGAATATTCCTTCACCCAGTCGCTGGCCTATGCCACCGGCGCCGGCGCGGGCTTCACCCTGGCCATAGTGCTGATGGCGGGCCTGCGCCAGCGGCTGGACATCTCCGGCCCCCCGGACATGGTCAAGGGCGCGGCGCTCTCCATGATGCTGGGCGGCCTGCTGTCGCTGTCCTTCATGGGCTTCGCCGGGCTGGGAGGAGGCCACTGATGCGCGATTTCCTGATAGCCATGACAGCCGTCCCCGCCATGGCCATCCTGTGGTTCGTGGTGGACAACCTCCACAAGCGCTTCTCCCTGCGCCACCCCGAATTCAAGCGCCCCCCAAAAGGCAACTGCGGCTCCTGCCGCCACGGAGACGGCTGCGGGCGGTGAGCCGCCCCTTGCCTCGCGTGGCCTTCATCCATAATCTTTTCCGCGTCACCTGCCACGAGAAGAAAAGGAGGGAGAGCGGCATGTCCAATTGCGTGCTTGAGGCATTGGAGTTTCGCCATGCCTGCAAGGTGTTTGATCCCGGGCGCGTCATTCCCGGTGACGTGGTGCGGGAGATCGTCGAGGCGGGGCGCATTTCGCCATCTTCGTTCGGGCTGGAGCCGTGGAAGTTCCTGGTCGTTTCCGATGCCGGGCTGCGCCGCCGCCTGCGGCCGCATTGCTGGAACCAGCCGCAGATCACCGATTGCTCGCACCTGGTGGTGATTTTCGCCCGCTCCGATACATTGGAGGCCGATTCGCCCTATGTGCGCGCCTGCTATGAGCGCAAGGGGCTGCCGGAAGAGAAGATCAGGGCCTCCATCGAGCGCTATGGCAATTACCTGGCGGATGAGGTCAAGCCGCGCATGAGCCTCTATGCCTGGGCCTCCAAGCAGTGCTACATCGCGTTGGCCGGCATCATGGCCGCCGCGGCCGCCGCCGGGGTGGATTCATGCCCCATCGAGGGCTACGCCAAGGACGAGGTCGACCGCGAGCTGGCCGAATACCGTGGCGATGAATTCGAGACCGCCGTCATGGTGGCCCTCGGCTATCGCGCCGGAGAGCAGACGGAGCGCTTCCGCTGGCCCTTCGACGAGCTGGTCAGCTTCGTCTGAGCCTTGCGGCGGCCGCTCTCCGCTTCCGCCTCACAGGAAGCCGACGATCCTTCTCACGTCGTCGTATATGGGCCCGGCTATGGCGCGGGCGCGCTCCGCGCCGTCGGCCAGCACCTTGTCGATGTGGCCCCTGTCGGCCAGCAGGCGCTTCATCTCGTCGTTGATGGGGGCCAGCTTCTCCACCGTCAGCTCGGCCAGCGCCGGCTTGAAGACGCCGAAGCCCTTACCGCCGAATTCGTCCAGCACCTGCTGCGGCGTCATGTCGGCCAGCGCCGCGTATATGCCCACCAGGTTGGCCGCCTCCGGGCGGCCCTCCAGCCCCTTGGTCTCCGAGGGCAGGGCATCGGGGTCGGTCCTGGCCTTCCTTATCTTGCGCGCTATTGCCTCGGCGTCGTCAGAGAGGTTTATGCGCGACAGGTCGGAGGGGTCGGATTTCGACATCTTCTTGCCGCCGTCCTTGAGCGACATGACGCGCGTCGCCGGGCCGGAGATCACCGGCTCCGGCAGCGGGAAGAATTCATCCCCCAGCCCCAGCTCGCGGATGCGCGGGCCATAGTCGTTGTTGAACTTCTGGGCGATGTCGCGGGTCAGCTCCAGGTGCTGTTTCTGATCCTCGCCCACCGGCACCTTGTCGGCGTGATAGAGCAATATGTCGGCGGCCATGAGCACCGGGTAGGCATATAGCCCCACGGAGGCCTTCTCGCGGTTCTTGCCCGCCTTCTCCTTGAACTGCGTCATGCGGTTGAGCCAGCCGATGCGCGCCACGCAGTTGAACACCCACGCCAGCTCCGCGTGTCCCGACACCCGCGACTGGTTGAATATGATGTGGCGCTCCGGGTCGATGCCGGCGGCGATGAAGGCGGCGGTCACCTCGCGGATGCTGTTTCGCAGCTCGCCGGGCTCCTGCCACACGGTGATGGCGTGCATGTC
>CAZXTT010000280.1:0-7656 GCA_964643775.1 uncultured Rhizobiaceae bacterium
ATGGTGGATTGCGCCAGAACATGACGACTCATTAACGATCCGGCAACAGATTATTTCTGAAATGGTAATGCCGGCAACATATGATACCGCTTGCGCATGCATGTATCACCTGTCACCTCCGGGAGCGGCTCCGCCGGTTGAACAATGGAAAAATTACAGACCACCCTCGTCACGGCCTGGCAGCAATTGCAGCAGACGCTGGTTTCCGGAGAGCCGCCGATCTACATGCAGTTGCTCATTCTCACCGGCATTTTCGCCATTCTCAAGGGCACCCAGCTGACCCTGGCGCGAATAGGCGCGGCGCGGCGGCGGACGCTCGACATAATCACCATTTCCTATGTCTTCCTGATGATCGCCGCGCTGGCCGGCGGCTGGGAGGCGCTGGTGGATCATTTCGTCCACGCGGGCGAGGGCGACGACTGGATAAGCTGACGCCCGGAATATATACTGCCTGACATGGGTATCGCCACGCCATCTCTGACCATCGGCATCGAGGAGGAATATCTGCTCGTTGACCGGCAAAGCCGCGACCTGGTGCGTGAGGCTCCCGCCGGGCTGATGGAAGAGGCGCGCGCCGCGCTGCCCGACCAGGTGTCGCCGGAATTCCTGCAATGCCAGATAGAAGTCGGCACCCGCGTATGCGAGACGGTGGCCGAGGCGGGCGCAGACCTTATGCGGCTGCGCCACGTGCTGGGCAAGATAGCCGAAAAGCACGGGCTGGCCATCATCGCCGCCTCCACCCATCCCTTCGCCGACTGGTCGAAGCAGCACTTCACCGAGAAGGAGCGCTACCGCCAACTGGCCGGAGAACTGGCCGGGGTAGGGCAGCGCATGCTCATCTGCGGCATGCACGTGCACATCGGCATAGAGGACGAGGAGCTGCGCATAGACCTGTTCAACCAGCTCTCCTACTTCCTGCCGCACCTGCTGGCCCTTTCCACTTCCTCGCCCTTCTGGCAGGGGCGCGACACGGGGCTGAACTGCTACCGGCTGAGCGTCTTCGACAACCTGCCGCGCACCGGCCTGCCGCCGCATTTCGCCTCCTGGGGCGAATACCAGCGGGCGGTAAATGCCCTCGTCGGCACCGGCTGCATCGAGGACGCCACCCGCATATGGTGGGACCTGCGGCCCTCGGCGCGTTTCCCCACCCTCGAGATGCGCATATGCGACGTGTGCACGAGGCTGGAGGACGCCATGGCCATAGCGGCGCTGTTCCAGTGCATCGTGCGCATGCTCTACCGCCTGCGCCGCAACAACCAGCGCTGGCGTCAGTATGACCGCTTCCTGATCAACGAAAACCGCTGGCGCGCCCAGCGTTACGGGGCCGGTGGCTCGCTCATCGACTTCGGGCGGGTGGAACTGGTGCCCATAGAGGAACTGCTCGGCGAGCTGGAGGAAATGCTGGCCATGGACGCCGCCGCCCTGGGCTGCGGGCGCGAACTGGCCCGGGCCTTCGACATCATGAATCGCGGAACCTCCGCCGACCGCCAACGGCAGGTCTACAACGAGGCGCTGGCCGATGGCATGGACGGGGAACAGGCCATGCGCGCCGTGGTGGATGCGCTGATCGCCGAGACGCAAACCGCGCCCCGTGGCGGATCGTAAAGCATATAGGCCCAAATCTACCGGCATGCTTTACGCGATTTTAAGCCGTTGCCGCCATAATCGGCGCATGCATTGGGGGCGCGGCGTGAGAAAGCGAGAGCATGGAAATGCAACAGTATATCTCTCAGACAGGAGTGGAACGGCGGCGTGAGCAGCGCATGCGGGTGCTCAAGCAGGCCTACATCATTTTCAACAACCGCCACTCCACCCTGACTGCACGGCTGCGCGACATATCGGCCACCGGATGCCGTCTCAAGATCGCAAATCCGGCCATGGTGCCCGATGAGTTCATCATCTACTTCCCCACCGACGGGCGCGAGCGGCCCTGCCGCGTCGCCTGGCGCGGGTTGGGGCAGATCGGCGTGCAGTTTCTCGATGTGCCGATGAGGTGACGCCTCCCGGCTTCACCGGCACGGGCAAACGCCCCGCGCCTCCGCGGGCGCCGGGCGGCGGGTCATGCGCGGCCCGCACAAGGCATATGGAAAATTGATGATTAGCGGGTGATGCAACATGGCCCCGTGCTGTGTTATAGCTGTCGGGTGAAATGCGGCATCGGACCTGACAGGCATTGATCCGGCATGGCCATCTGGCGTTCTCCGCTGACCTTCATCGGTATTGCCATCATCCTCGTGGTGGCGGCGGCGCTGGTTGCGCCCTTCGTCATCGACTTCAACCGCTTCAAGCCGCAACTGGAAGAATGGGGCGGGCAACTGACCGGGCGCGAGGTGCGCGTTAACGGAGACGTGCGCGCCAGCCTTTTCCCCTGGCCCTCCATCAGCCTGCACAACGTCACCATCGCCAATCCCCCCGGCTCCCGCCAGCCCTACCTGCTGGAGGCCGAGGAAATCCGCGCCCGCCTGTCGCTGGCGGCGCTGCTCTCGGCGCGCATCAATGTCGAGCAGGTGCATTTCGTGCGTCCGGCGCTGTCCCTGGAGCGGCTGAACGACGGCAGCGGGTCGTGGCGGCTTTCGCCGCGCGATGACATGCGCCGCCTGTTTCCCCCGGAGCGCATATCCTTTCAGGCCATAACCATCGAGGATGGCGTGGTCTTTTTCATCGACGCCCGCCGCGGCGGTGAGGGGCGGGCGGAAAACGTCAACGCCCGCCTTTCCGCGCCGCGCCTTTCCGGGCCGTGGAAGCTTTCCGCCACCGCTGCCCTGGCCGGCACGCCGGTGTCCTTTTCGCTGGCCACCGGGCGCATCGTCTCCGGCCAGCCGGTGAGTTTCTCGGCGCGCCTGTCGCCGCTCGAGGATGCCGGGTTTCTCTATACCCTCGACGGCAGGCTGGGCGAGCCGCAGGCGGGGCTCATATCGGCCCGCCTGCGGGTCAGGCCGGTGCCGGCAAAGGGCAAGCAGGACAGGCCGGTGGGGTTTGCCCTGTTTTCCTATTCCGCCGACGTGGAAGCCGGTTTCGACGAGGTGTGGCTGAAGAATTTCGAGGCCGTGCCGCTGGCCGCGTCCCATTCGGCCAGCACCGTCAGCGGCACCCTGCATGCGGTGCTGGGGCAGGTGCTGGAGGTGGATGCCCTGCTCAAGACATCGCGCTTCGACCTCGACCATGCCCTTGGCGGCGATGCCCGGCGCATCTTGCGCGATGGCTTTTCGTTGCCCGGGCTGGCCGCAATCGTGGGCGGCCTGCCGCCCGACGTGATCCTGCGCCTCGACCTCACAGCCGCCTCGCTGCTTTCCGGCGGTGAAGCGCTGGAGAGCTTGCGGGTGGCGCTGGAGGCCACATCGGAGGAACTGGACATCCGCTCACTGTCCACCTCCCTGCCCGGTGGTTCGCGCCTGTCGTTCTCCGGCCGCCTGCTGGCCGCGGTGGAAGAGCCACAGCTTTCCGGGGCCGGGCGCTTCACCTCGCGCAGCTTCCGCGATTTCGTCCTCTGGGCGCTGCCGGAACAGGCCCCGGCCCTGCGCCGCATATGGACGGGCGCGCGCGGACAACTGGAGGTGGGCGGCGAGGTGGACATGGCCCCGGGCGCATTCCGCCTGACGCACGGCGATTTCGTGCTCGATGGCGGCAAGGGTGAGATAACGGCCGGCCTGCGCCGCCGCGCGAAAGGGGGGATGCGTCTTGACCTGTCGCTGGCCGCCGCCCGCCTCGACATCGACCGCTACGCGCCCTCCGGACTGGCCGCCGGGGCAGGGGAGGAGGCGGGCGACGCCCTGAGCGAGCTTCTGGTGTCGCTGATGAGCCTTGGCGAAAGCGCCATCGACATCGAGGCCGGGGAGCTGAACGTTTTCGGCCTGCCCATGCGCAAGGCCAGGTTCGACGTTCTGGCCACCCCGGAGCTGCTGGAAGTGCGCGCTTTCCGCACCGCTTCCCTGAAGGGGGCCGCCATCGACGCTTCGGCCATGCTCCGCTTCCCCGATGGCGGCGTCGATGGCTCGGCCAGGGCACGCATCACCGGTGAGGACATAACGCCCCTGTGGCGGCTCCTGGCCGGGCTGGGAGAAGGCGGCGATGACGGCCCCCGGTGGCTTGCCAACATGGGCGGCATGGACATCACCATGCGGGCCAATGCCGCCAGCATCAGCCAGGGAGCGCGCCTGAAGGTCGTCCTCGAAGGCTCCGCCGGTCCGGCCAGCATGAAAGGCAAGCTTGAATTCACCGGCCGCCCCCGCCAGTGGCGCAGCGGGCACGTTGCCGTCGATGCCAGCCTGAAAAGCGCCGCCTCGCGGCCCATCATGGCGCTGTTCGGACTGCGCCGGCGCGGGGGGGAAGGTGATGATGGCCATGATGCCCCGGCCGAGGCCGGGATGAAGCTGCGCGGCGTGCCGGAGAAAGGGCTTGAAACGTCACTGTCCGTCTCCCTGCTGGCCGGCGAGGCGCGCTTCCTGGGGCGCATCAGCGCGCCGCGGGACGGCGAGGGGCTGCTTGGCGAGGGCCGCCTTGCCCTGCGCGCCAGCCGCTCCGGTGAACTGTTGCGCCTGCTGGGGCTGGGCGCGCCGGAGCCGGGCGTGACCGCCTACGGGGAGGGAGAACTCGCCTTCTCGCCCGGGCATGCGCTGTGGCGAAACTTCAAGGGAGCAATAGGCGGCAATTCCCTGTCCGGCGAGATCAGGGCCCGCTGGGGCGGGGAACCGCTGCTCGTTTCCGGCCAACTGCATGCCGCGCGGCTTGACATGGCCTCGCTGGCGCGTGCCTGGCTGACCTCCGCCGATGGCGGCGCGGAAGGAAATTTCCGCAAGAACCTGTTCGGCGGGCCACGGCTCGATCTGCGCATCGCGGCGAGGGAGATGAAGCTGCTGCCCGGCGGCCCCGTTCTGCCCACTGGCATGCTGGAGTTGAGCCAGGAGGAAAGCGGGCTGCGGGTCAGGCTGTCCGCCGGCGGCAAGGAGGGCAGGAACGGCAAGCTGCTATCCACCATCCGCCTGACGCGGGCGCGCGCCGGGCTTACGGCCAGCGGCGAGGTGGACATGTCTTTGCCATTGGCCGCCCACCTGCGGCTGAAGGATGGCTCGCCGGCGATGGAAACCACCCTCGCGGCGCGCGCCGGATGGCAGGCCACGGCCCGCTCGCTGACCGGCATGGCGGCGGCCATGAACGGGCAGGGGGATTATGAACTCTCGGCGGGCAGGCTGTTGCGCGCCTCGCCAGGACCATTCCTGGAGGCCGCCCGCAAGGCCCCGAATGCCGCCCGCCTGGACGAGCTGGCGAAAAGCTTGCTGCACGGGGGGACGCTGGAATTTCCCGCCCTTGGGGGCAGGCTGGAGATAAAATCCGGGCTGGCCAGCTTCGGGGACATCGCCTTTGAGGCGCATGGCTTCAAGGTCACGGCCCGCCCCATTGCCGACCTCAGGCAGGGGAAGGTGGACATATCCATCATGTTCGTTGGCGCTGACGCGCCGCCATTCGGCTTTGCCCTCGCCGGACCGCCATCGAGACTTGCCATCGTCGATGACCTTGCCGAACTGGGCAACTGGGTAACCGTCAGCGCCCTGCGCCGCTCGATGGAAAACCTCGAGCGCGTCGAGCGCCAGCGCATGCGGGTGCTGGAGGAGGAATCGGCCTTCGAGCGCCAGCAGGAGATGCTGTCCCGCTGGCGCGAATGGCATGAACGCAAGCTGGCGCGGCAACGCAGGCTCGACGCGCTGGTTATGGGGCGCGAAGAGGCCCTGCGCCGGTGGGTCAGGAAGCGCGAGGAAGCCCGGCGCAAGCGCGAGGAAGAAGAAGCGCGCAAAAAACGCGAGGAAGAAGCGGCGGCAAGGCGCAAGCGCGAGGAAGAAGCGGCAAGGCGCAGGAAACAGGCCGAGGAGCGCCGCAGGCGGGCCGAAATGGAAAGGAAACTGCTGGAGCAGATGCTCAAGGATCTGGATACCGGCGCGAGAGAAGTTCCCTCCGGCCCCGCCCGCCGTGAAAGCACGCGAAAGCCGCTGCGCATCGTGCCGCCGCCGAAAAAGCCCTCCGGGCCCAAGCCCCTCATCAGGCAGGGCCCGCGCACCAACTTCAGGAGCGGCGGCTGAAGGCGCGCGCGGCGAAACCGGCCAGCCGCTCGTTGAACTCGTCCGGCTGCTCGGCGAATGGGGCATGGCCGCAGGCATCCGGCAGGAATGTATCGGCGTGGGGCATGATGCGGGAAAGCTCGCTGGTGGTTTCCGGCAGCACTATCGCGTCCCGCTGCCCATGCACCAGCAGCACCGGCAATCGCAGCCTTGCCAGCAGGGACAGGTAATCCAGCCGCTTGCGCGTCATGGCCCCGCGCACGTCGGGGCGCACCGAAAGCGCCGCCTCCATCTGGGCGAGGTAATAGCCGGTGGGGGGCCTGATGGCGTAGCAGGCGGCCTGGAAGGCGCGCATGGCGGCATTGGCGCGGGCCCTGTCATCACCGCGCGCTTCCGGGGCGTTGCGGCGCAGCGCCATGCCATACCAGCGCCCCGGCTCCTCGCGGGAGAAGAACAGCGCCGGGGCCACCAGGCAGATGCCCGCAATGGCCGCTTCGCCGTGTTCCTTCAGGTAATCGCAGACCACCGATCCGCCATATGACCAGCCGACGAGCAATGGCCGGGCCGGGGCGAGCGACGAGACGAGGGCATGAACATCGGCGGCCCATGCATGGTTGGAAATGTAATGCTCCTCGCCGCGCGGCGCATCGGAGCGCCCATGGCCGCGCAAATCGACCGCCAGCAGGCGAAAACGCCGCGCCAGAACGGGAGAATTCATCTGCAGGTCCCATGCGCGGGAGCCTTGCGACCAGCCGTGGATGAACAATATGGGCGGCCCGTCGCTCACCCCGCCCTCGCGCACGTGCAGGCGCAGGCCCTCCGGCGTGGTTATGAAACGGCTGCTAGTCATCGCTCACAGGCTACCAGCCCGGCCGGCCAAAAACAAATACCCCGCCGCCACTCTCCTTCGTCATCCCCCGCGGAAGCGGGGGATCCATGCGGGGTCCACATGACCATGAGCCGCCGGGGGCATCGGCCCCGGGGTGCTAATGGCGCAAAACGAACGGCCCCGCCATGGGAGGGGCAGGGCCGTTTTTCCGATATTCGATCATCATTCGGCCGGCGGGAGCCGGCCGGCAGGGCCGCCTACTTGATCTTGGCTTCCTTGAATTCCACGTGCTTGCGCGCCACCGGGTCGTATTTGCGCTTCGACATCTTCTCGGTGATGTTGCGGGTGTTCTTCTTGGTCACGTAGTAGTAGCCGGTGCCGGCGGTGCTGACCAGCTTGATCTTGATGGTGGTCGCCTTGGCCATGATCGTAAACTCCTCGTCTCGCGCGCTTCATCCGCGCGTTTCGCCGCTGGTGGCGATGTGGGGGAAAACATTAGCGCAGCCTATCGCCCAAGCGACGCGCAAAGTCAAGCCTCGGCACGGGACAAGAAGCGAAAAAACGAACGTGGATTGCCTGCCGCCGCCCGGATCGGACTCTCAGGCCTTGCCGACGGCCGGGGCCGCCTTGCGCGGCGGATGGGGGTGGCGCGGCTTGCACATGGCGGCATACTGGAAGCCATAGAGCCTGTGGGCCCATTGCAGGCCGACGATCATGCCCTTGACCGAGGGCATGATGAGCCGCGCCAGCAGCCCCCAGGCGATCAGCGCCGGGATG
>CAZXTT010000281.1:0-6968 GCA_964643775.1 uncultured Rhizobiaceae bacterium
CGGCTTCAACGCCCAGAGCGGCGAATACGGCGACATGATCGACATGGGCATCATCGACCCGGTCAAGGTGGTGCGCACGGCGCTGGAGGATTCCTCCTCGGTGTCGGGCCTGATGATCACCACCGAGGCGGCGATCGCCGAGAAGCCCAAGAAGGAAGAGCCCGCTCCGGCGGCTCCCGACATGGGCGGCATGGGCGGCATGGGCTTCTGATAGCCCCACCCAGGCGCAAGACGAACAGCGGCCGTCCCCGGAATGTCCGGGGGCGGCCTTTTTCATCGGCCTTCATGACATGGGGCAATGACCGGCGCGGGGTTTCAGCGTATGGTGGCGGCCATGGGGCATCGTGAAGACGTGATGATAATCACCCCGCTGGAACACGTGGAGGAGATCGCCGGGCGCTTTGCTGGCTGTTTCGTCTGCGGCCTGCTGGGGCCGGAGATGGAGCATCCGCCGCTGCCGGTGGCCGATGACAGGCGGCTGAAGCTGAGCTTTCACGACATAGCCGCCCCGGTGGAGGCGCTGGTTCCCGCATCCGCCGGCGACGTGGCGGCGATAATCGGTTTCGCCCGCCGCTGGCGCGAGCAGGGGAATGGAGCGCCGCTGGTCTTCCACTGCTGGATGGGGGTGTCGCGCTCCCCGGCGGCGGCCTTCATAGCCGCCTGCGCCCTGCGCGGGAAAGCGGCTGAGCATGAGCTGGCCGGCGAGTTGCGGGCGCTGGCGCCTTTCGCCACCCCCAACCGGCTGTTGGTGGAGCTGGCCGACGAAATCCTGGGCCGCGGCGGGCGCATGAGCGATGCCATAACGGCCATAGGGCGCGGCGAGGAAACATTCAGCGGCAACCCCTGGCAATGGCCGCTAAGGGCCTGACGAGCAGACACGTCAGGTAAAGATGAGAATCCACCAGAGCATTTTCCAATCAAATTGGGTCATTATGATGGGCTCTTTTGCATCATCGGCGGCGCAATGCTCCTTGCCAATAGCGCCACTATTGGCTGCGGAACCGCTTGCCACTGACACAAAACCACTCCACCAGAATGAACCAATTTGATTGGAAAATGCTCTATCCCTCGTCAGTTATCGTCTCGGTGATTTCTATGTCGAAGCCGGACAGCCCCACGTAATTGCGCTGTGACGATGACAGGAGGCGGATGCGCCGCGCCCCCAGGTCGCGCAGTATCTGCGCCCCGAGGCCCACCTCGCGCCATGCCTGTTCGCGTTCGCGGGCGCTTTCGGTGTCTTCTTCCGGCTGTTCTTCGCGTGGCTGTATCAGTGGCGAGGCAGGCACGCCGGTCGTGCCCTCGCGCAGGTATACCAGGATGCCGCCGCCCTCGGCGCGGAACTTGTCGAACACCTTCTTCAGGGTGCGCCCGCCGCCGAACACGTCCTCCAGCACGTTTTCCCGGTGCAGGCGCACCAGCGGATTGTCCGCCACCTCGCCGACCACCAGCGCCAAGTGCTGCACCGGGTCGAAGGGAGTGGCGAAACTTATGGCGCGGGCATGTCCGGCAGGGGTCTCCAGCTCGAATTCGTCCAGCCGCTCCACCAGCCGCTCGCGGGTGCGCCGCCATGCTATGAGGTCGGCCACCGATATGATCTTCAGCCCGTGCTCGCGGGCAAAGGCCAGCACCTCCTCGCCGCGCTTGACCGTGCCGTCGTCGTTGACCAGCTCCGAGATCACCCCCACCGGCGGCAGTCCGGCCAGCTTGCACAGATCGACCGCCGCCTCCGTATGGCCGGAGCGGATGAGCACTCCGCCGCGCCGCGCCACCAGCGGGAACACGTGGCCGGGGCGCACGAAGTCGCCCGGCTGGGTGTTGGCGTTGGCCAGCGCATGCACCGTGGCGGTGCGCTCGGCGGCCGAAATGCCGGTGGTCAGCCCCTCGCGGTAATCGACCGACACGGTGAAGGCGGTGGCCAGCGGCGCGTCGTTGGTCGCCACCATGGGCTCGAGGTTGAGCCGCCGCGCGTCGGCCCGCGTCATCGGGGCGCAGATGATGCCCGATGTGTGGCGCACCATGAAGGCCATCTGCTCCGGGGTGATCTTTGCCGCCGCGGCGATCAGGTCGCCCTCGTTCTCGCGGTCGTCGTCATCGACCACCACCACCATCTCGCCGTCACGAAATGCCTTGAGCGCCTCGTCCACGCTGTCCAGCCGCTTGTCGGCCCGCGGGTTCATCATTTCATCAAACTCCTTGCCGGTGAAATCAGCCGGCGTCACCGCCCCCTTGCTCGCCTCCTCGATGGCCAGCGCCAGCTCCAGGCTGGGGGTTTCGCCCGAGACGAGCTGCGACACGCGCCCCTGGCTCACGCCGATCATGCGCGCCAGGGCCGCCTGCGTGGTGCCCGTCGTCTTCAGCCAGTCCGCCAGTTTCATGGCGGCGATATTAGCACGGCTAATAAAAGAGTCGAGGGGCAGGGGAGGGTATTATTAATAATGCGCCCCCTTTCCCGCCTGGTGGACGCGCCGCGGACGGCGCGGATGGCGCAGGCCGCCGTCAGCCGCCATCGCCCATGTCAAGCGCCGCCCCCGCGCGCAGTATCTCTTCCGCCCGCGGGGTGAATTTCCCTTCCCCGTCCTGCAGCAGCATCCCCGGCAACAGCTCGAGCGGCCCGCGCGCCCCCTTCACCCCGCGCACGATCACCCGCCGCGCGGGCCGCCCGGGGCGGGTGAACAGCGGCAGCACCCGCAAGCTGCCCAGCCGCCGCGCGCAGGCCGCCAGCAACCGCTCCAGGTGGCTTGCCGGGTAAATGATGCTCACCGTGCCGCGGTGGGCCACCATGACGGTCATCGCCTTCACCCAGTCGTCGAGGTCGCCGGGAGCGAACACGTGAGCCGCCGCGCGGCGGGCGTTTTCCGGCCGCGCCACGGTTCCCGCGTCGAAATAGGGCGGGTTGGCGAAGGCATGGCGGAACGATCCGGGCCTGGGCATTCCCGCCATCCCCGGCTTGAGCACATCGCATATGTCGGCGTGGATTACACTCAGCGCCTTTTCCAGCCCGTTGCGGCGCGCGTTCTTCTCCGCCAGCATGGCCGAGGTGATCTCTTCCTCCACCCCGGTGATGACCACGCCGTTGACCCGCGCCGCCAGGCACAGGGCCGCGACTCCCGGCCCCGTTCCCGCCTCGAAGACGGCATCGCCCGCCCGAGCCGGCACGGCCGCCGCCAGCAGCACGGAATCGATCCCGGCGCGAAACCCCCTCCTGGGCTGCAATATGCGCAGGCGGCCGCCGAGGAAGCCGTCGTCGGTGAAAATGTCATCGCCCCCGGTCATGGTCACCGTTTCCTCATTCCTCCTCCGGCGACAGGTGCTCGCGGATCTCCGCCAGCGCCAGACGCGCCGCCGCTTCTTCATGGCCGCTCACCATGAGCCGCCGTGGAAAGGCGCATATGCCGCCCTCGACGGCGGAGATGTTCTGGTCGAAGACGAAGCTGCCTATCCCCTGCCCGTCGAGCAGATGGCGGGCGTAGGACAGAAGCACCGGATCGTTGGTTCGCAATATCTCGCGCATGGTGATCCAATCCGGCCAGATGACGCCGGCAGCCGCGCCATCAGCGCCCGGCATCAGGGTTTGAGTCCAGAGCCTGGGGCCTTTCGCGGCGCTCTGGCCCTATCCCAAGTCAACTATGCGCATTTCATGATGCACCAGCACGCCGTCGTCGTCCAGATCGTAAAGCATGTAGACGGGATGGCGGCCAAGGGCGGTCCTGAATTCGCCGACCCGCAGGTCGGTGGCCACCGATGGCATGGTGAAGGCCGGGGCGTTGCCGATGTGGCTTTCCGCCAGCCGGTGCGAATGGCCGGTCAGCACCAGCCGCACGCAGCCGCGCCTGCGCACAAGGGCGGCCAGCCTGAGCGCCTCCGGCCAGTCGGCGTATTGATGCGGATACCTCGAGGCGCGGATGACGAACGGCGGGTGATGCATGGCCAGCACCGTGGGCCGCCCCTCGCCGCGCTCCAGCAGGGCGGAAAGATCGCGCAGGCGCGCGGTGTCGGCGCGGCCCATGTTGGTCATTTTCGAATCCGTGGAATCGAACACCACGATGCGCACGTCGAAATCCTCGATGGCGTAATGCAGCGGCGCGTGCGGATCCTCCGCCTCGCCGAACCACCCCAGGTCGCCGAAGCTTTCGCGCATGTGGAGGGCCGAGTCGCGGTTGCCGGGGGCCACGAACCACGGCATGGGCAGGCGCTCCATGTGCTCGCGCAGCAGGGCGTATTCCTCCACCCGCCCGTAGTTGGAGGCGTCGCCGGTGTGGATGACCACGTCCGGGCGCTTGCGGCGCTCCATGATGTCATCGATCACCTTCGCGAGGTCACCGGCCCTGTCCGCTCCCTTGACCGGCGGCACCGCCAGGTGAGTGTCCGATATCTGGGCTATTATCATTGCCTGCCGCCTCTCCTGTTGCCGCTTCACAAATAGCCGCCGCCGGCATAGAAGAAAACAACCAACCACCCGCCTTGTGGAAAACGCCCACGCGGCCAATCAGGGGAACCTTCATGAGCCGGCCCGGCAAACCCTCTCCCACCCTCGACGAGCTGACGGCGGCGCTCGTCGCCTTCCGCGACGCCCGCGACTGGAAGCAGTTTCACAATCTCAAGGACCTGCTGCTGTCGCTGTCGCTGGAGGCCTCCGAGGCGCTGGAGCTGGCGCAGTGGAAGAGGGCGGAGGATTTCGAACGCCAGGCCCGCCGCGGCGGCGGGCTGCACCAGCGCCTGCGCGAGGAATGCGCCGACGTGCTGCTCTACCTGCTGCTCGTCGCCGAGGCCGCCGATTTCGACCTGGCGCGCGCGGCGGCGGAAAAGATCGCCACCAACGAGCGCAAGTACCCCGCCGACAAGGCGCGCGGGCGGGCCGACAAGTATACCGAGCTGTAGGGCCCATATACCGAGCTATAGGGCCCAGACCCCAGGCCCCAGACCCTGACACATCCCCCGCGAAAAGAGCCGCCCCGGCGCGGGCGGCTCCCTTCCTTGTTCAGTCCTTAACTTGTCCGGCCTTTCCCTGCCCCGCCGTTTCGCGGCGCTGCCGGGTTGGCGTCATTCCTCGCGCACGGCGGCTGCGTCCTTGCGCCCCGGCAGGATGAGGTTGAGCAGCACGCCGACGATGCCCGCCAGCCCGATGCCGCCGAGCACGAAATCGCCCGCCGCCAGCTTCAGCCCGCCGATGCCGGTCACCAGTATCAGCGCCACGATGGTCAGGTTGCGCGGCTTGGTCAGGTCATGACTGGCCTTGACCAGCGAATTGAGGCCGACCACCGTTATCGCCCCGAACAGCAGCATCAGTATGCCGCCCATAACCGGCGTCGGGATGGTCGATAGCACCGCCCCCAGCTTGCCGATGAAGGCCAGCCCGATGGCCCATATGGCGGCCCAGGTCATGATCGCCGGGTTGTATGCCCTGGTCAGGGTGACCGCGCCGGTGACCTCCGAATAGGTGGTGTTGGGCGGCCCGCCGAGCATGGCGGCGAACGACGTGGCCAGCCCGTCGCCCAGCATGGTGTTCTCGATGCCCGGATCCTTGACGTAGTCCTTGCCGGTCACCGAGCCGATGGCGATGACGTCGCCGAAATGCTCGATCGCCGGGGCCAGCGCCACCGGCAGGATGAACAGGATGGCCTCCCAGCGGAAATCCGGAAAGGTGAAACTGGGCACCGCGAACCACGCCGCCGTGGCTATCGGCTCGAAGTTGACCACCTTGGCGATGCCGGTGAGCGTCATCACCAGCGCCACCAGGTAGCCCACCACCGCGCCGGTGAGGATGGGAATGACGCGGAACAGCCCCTTGCCCTTGATGGCCACCAGCACCGTGGTCAGCAACGACACCGCCGCCAGGAACACCGCCGGGCCATATTCCACCAGCTTGGCCGCCCCGTCGCCCGTCTTGCCGATGGCCAGGTTGACCGCCACCGGCGCCAGGATGAGGCCGATGACCATGATGACCGGCCCGGTGACGACGCGCGGCAGGAAGCGCTCCAGCCAGCCGCCGCCCTTGATGCGCACCATGGTGGACAGGGCGATGTATACGAGCCCCGCCGAGGCCAGCCCGCCCAGCGTGGCGGCCAGCCCCCATGTCTTGGTGGCGTAGATGATGGGCGCGATGAAGGCGAACGACGAGCCGAGGAACACCGGCACCTTGCCGCGCGTCACCAGTTGAAAGATCAAGGTGCCCGCCCCGGCGGTGAACAGCGCCACCGACGGATCGAGGCCCGTCAGGATGGGCACCAGCACCAGCGCCCCGAAGGCGACGAACAGCATCTGCCCGCCGATGAACCACTGCCCCGGATGAAAGCGGTATTCGGGCCGTGAAAAGTCCTTGTCCATGTCTTCCTCCCCGCGATTTCCCCGCGATTTTCCCCCTGTCGGTCAGTCTAGGGTCTGGTTTCATGGCCGTTCAAGCGCCGCGCGGCGGTTATTAACATGCCCTTGCGCCATGTATGGAAAACTCCCCGCCCCCGCTGGCGCGCCGCCGCCTGCTGCGTTACCTTCACCGGCAAGCCCATGATGGCCGGAGCAAGCACACCCGGAGGCGCGCCATGACGAACCACCTGACCGTCGTCGATCACCCGCTGATCCAGCACAAGCTGACCCTGATGCGCGACAGGAACACGCCGTCGGCGGTGTTCCGCCAGCTCCTGCGCGAGATTTCGCTGCTGCTGGCCTACGAGGCGCTGGCCGACCTGCCGCTCACCACCCGCCACATAGAAACCCCCGTCGCCCCCATGGAGGCCCCCATCCTCAAGGGCAAGAAGCTCGTCCTGGTGTCGATACTGAGGGCCGGCAACGGGCTGCTGGAGGGGGTGCTGGAGCTGGTTCCCTCGGCGCGCGTCGGCTTCATCGGCCTCTACCGCGACCCCGACACCCTGCAGCCGGTGGAATATTACAAGAAGCTGCCCGAATCCATGGAGCAGCGCACCGCCGTGGTCGTCGATCCCATGCTGGCCACCGGCAACTCGGTGTGCGCCGCC
>CAZXTT010000282.1:0-3186 GCA_964643775.1 uncultured Rhizobiaceae bacterium
TATTCCGTCGATTACCGCATCGGCACCCGCTACATGAACGAGCACATAGTGGACAACTTCAAGCGCGAGGCCATGAAGGTGCCGCTGCTGCGCCAGCTTTTGCGCTCCGATTCCATCTACATCTCGTCCAACATCACGTTCGAGAACCTCGAGCCCCTGTCCACCTATCTCGGCAAGCCGGGCGATCCCGAAAGGGGCGGGCTGCCGTTCGCCGAATATTGCAAGCGCCAGGGGCAGCACCGGCAGGGCGAGATCCGCGCCCTGCTGGACGTGCCGGAATTCATCGACAAGGCGCGCAATATCTATGGCTATCAGCACTTCCTGTGCGACACCGGCGGCTCGCTGTGCGAGGTGATAAACCTCGACGACCCCACCGATCCGGTCATCAAGGCGCTTTCCGACAATACCTTGCTGCTCTACATCGAGGCCACGCGGGAGCATGTCGGCGAGCTGATCGAGCGTTTCCGCAAGAGCCCCAAGCCCATGTATTACCAGCCCGGCTTCCTGCGCCGCATATGGGCCGAATACATGGCCGAACGCGGCCTCGATGACGAGCGCGAGGTCGATCCGGACGACTTCGCCGTGTGGGGCTACGAGCGGCTCATCCACCACCGCATCCCGCGCTACGAGAAGATAGCCCGCCGCTGGGGCTACACGGTGTCCATGGAAGAGGTGCAGGAGGTGAACTCGGCGGACGATTTCAACCGGCTGGTGGCGCGCACCATCGACGCGGCGGCCTGATTTCGCCCCGTGGCCGTCCGATGTCTGGACACCGGTGCGCGCAGGCGATAAAAGCCGCCATGCGCAATCGCTCGTGAGCGCGGGCGGAAAAGCCGTCATCAAATTCTTGCAAGAGGCATCCCACCCATGACCGCTAGCGGCGTCAACGACATCAGAACGGCCTTTCTCGACTATTTCGCCGGCAACGGGCACGAGGTGGTTCCCTCCAGCCCGCTGGTGCCGCGCAACGATCCCACCTTGATGTTCACCAACGCCGGCATGGTGCAGTTCAAGAACGTCTTCACCGGGCTGGAGACGCGCCCCTACAAGCGCGCCACCACTTCCCAGAAGTGCGTGCGCGCCGGCGGCAAGCACAACGACCTCGACAACGTCGGCTACACCGCCCGCCATCACACCTTCTTCGAGATGCTCGGCAACTTCTCCTTCGGCGACTATTTCAAGGAGCGCGCCATAGAGCTGGCCTGGAAGCTGGTGACCGGGGAATTCGGCCTGCCGGCGGAGAAGCTGCTGGCCACCGTCTACATAGACGACGACGAGGCCTTCGAGCTGTGGAGGAAGATTTCCGGCCTGCCGGAGGAGCGGATCATCCGCATCGCCGGGTCGGACAATTTCTGGTCGATGGGCGACACCGGCCCCTGCGGCCCCTGCTCGGAGATCTTCTACGATCACGGCGAGCACATCCCCGGCGGCCCGCCCGGCAGCCCGGATGAAGACGGCGACCGCTTCGTCGAGATCTGGAACCTCGTGTTCATGCAATACGACCAGCGCGACGACGGCAGCCGTATCGACCTGCCGAAACCCTCCATCGACACCGGCATGGGGCTGGAGCGCATGGCCGCCGTCCTGCAGGGCACCCATGACAATTACGAGACGGACCTGTTCCGCGCCCTGATAGGCGAGATAGAGGAACTCTCCGGCGTCAAGGCCGAGGGCGAGAGGAAGCCCTCGCACCGGGTCATCGCCGATCACCTGCGGGCCAGCGCCTTTCTCATCGCCGACGGCGTGCTGCCCTCCAACGAGGGGCGCGGCTACGTGCTGCGCCGCATCATGCGCCGCGCCATGCGCCACATAGAGATGCTGGGCGTCAAGGAGCCGATGATGCACCGCCTGTTCCCGGCGCTGGAGCGCGAGATGGGGCAGGCCTACCCGGAGTTGGGGCAGGCGGAGGCGCTGATAACCGAGACCATGCTGCTGGAGGAGACGCGCTTCCGCAAGACGCTGGAGCGCGGCCTGCGCATCCTCGAGGAGGAAAGCGCCGCCCTCGGCGAGGGCGACGTCTTCCCCGGCGAGGTGGCCTTCCGCCTCTATGACACCTACGGCTTCCCCCTCGACCTCACCGAGGACGCCCTGCGCAACCGCGGCATCAGGGTGGACGTGGAGGGCTTCAACGCCGCCATGGAGCGCCAGAAGGAAGAGGCGCGCAAGCACTGGGCCGGTTCCGGCGAGGCGGCGGACGAGGCCGTGTGGTTCGAGGTGCGCGACAAGGTGGGGATAACGGAATTCCTGGGCTACGACACGGAAAGGGCCGAGGGCGTGGTCAGGGCAATCGTCCGCGATGGCGCGTGGATGAACGAGCTGAAGGAAGGCGAGGAGGGCGTGCTGGTCTTCAACCAGACGCCGTTTTACGCCGAGTCGGGCGGCCAGGTGGGCGATGTCGGCGTCATCCGCTTCCCCTCCGGGGCGCTGTTCAGGGTGCGCGACGTGCAGAAGAAGGCCGACGGCGTCCATGCCCACATCGGCGTGGTGGAAAAGGGCGTGGTGCATGTCGGCGACGAGGCGGAGCTGGAGGTGGATCACGAGGCGCGCGCCGCCATCCGCAGGCATCACTCGGCCACCCACATCCTGCACGAGGCCCTGCGCCAGGTATTGGGCCAGCACGTCACCCAGAAAGGCTCGCTGGTGGCGCCGGGGCGGCTGCGCTTCGACTTCGCCCACCCCAAGGCCATAGGCGCCGACGAGGCGGCGAAGATCGAATCTCTGGCCAACCGCGTCATCGCCCAGAACGACGAGGTGACGACCCGCCTGATGGACATCGACGAGGCGCGCAAGGCCGGGGCCATGGCCCTGTTCGGCGAGAAATACGGCGACCAGGTGCGGGTCGTCTCCATGGGCCGCCAGCCGGAGGGCACGGGCAACAAGGAGATATTCTCGCTGGAGCTGTGCGGCGGCACCCACGTGAAGCGCACCGGCGACATCGGGCTCGTCAAGATCGTATCGGAAAGCGCCGTGGCCGCCGGGGTGCGGCGCATAGAGGCGCTGGCCGGCGAGGCGGCGCTGGAATACCTCGAGAAGCAGGAGAGGCTGCTGAAGGAGACGGCCGGCGCCCTCAAGGTAAAGCCGGAAGAAGTGCCCGGGCGCATCTCGGCGCTGCTCGAGGAGCGCAAGAAGCTGGAGCGCGAACTGGCCGAGGCCAAGAAGAAGCTGGCCATGGGCGGCGGCGCGGCG
>CAZXTT010000283.1:0-5794 GCA_964643775.1 uncultured Rhizobiaceae bacterium
TTTATCAGAAGATTCTTCAAGCCCATGATCGTCGAGCCCTCGCTGCGCCGGCGCCGGCCGAAACCAGCCTGTGAAGCACTACGGGGGGAATATGGCCCCAAGGCGGCGCTCTTGTCCAGCCCCGGAATCAGACGGGCCCGAAACAGCGCCGGAGAATCATCGGGAGCGCCACTTGCCGCAACCTGTGATTTTGCTATCCATCAATAACAATTCCCCGCGATTGAGGGCGTTAACCATTCGTTAACCATTGACCCGTGGCGGCGAAAAAATTTTTTCGTGACAATTTTTCCCTTGACCGGCCTTTTGTCCACAAGGGTGGAAAAACCCTCCCTCATGCGCCAGCCACCTGTTTTCGCGGGCTGGCGGCGGGCGAATCGGAATCTCTCCCCGCCTTGTCCACAGCTTTTCAGACAATCCACAAGATGTTGTGCAAGCGAAAATGACCAACACAATTTGTTGACGTTTCACCCCGGATAGGATTTAATCAGCAGGCGTCGGGCGAGGCACCCGGGGATCCTCGTGCTCACCAAGGTGACATCACCCGGCGCAATGGCCGCCAAGGGCCGTCAACGATAATCACAATTCGCCATGACAGGGGCATCGATCGGTGGAAGGGGCTTCTCACCGGGCATGCCGGTTTGCCTTGCGCAAGCGGCTGAGGCCGCCAGGGCGGGCGCATGTAGAAGAACAGCGCGCGAAGAGAGCAGCGCGTGAAGATAGCAACCAGGGGCACGTAAAAGGGGCTGAAGAGAGATGAAGATAGAACGCCGTTTCACCACCGCCGGGCGCGACGCCTACGAGGGCATCGAGTTTCGCCGCACGACCAGCGAAATCCGCAACCCCGACGGCTCCGTCGTCTTCCAGATGCATGACGTGGAGGTGCCCAAGCGCTTCTCGCAGGTGGCGGCCGACATCATGGCCCAGAAATACTTCCGCAAGGCCGGCGTTCCGGCGCGCCTGAAGAAGGTGGAGGAGAATTCCGTGCCCTCCTGGCTGTGGCGCTCGGTGGCCGACGAGGAGGCGCTGGCCGAACTGCCGGAAAAGGAGCGCTACACCAGCGAAACCTCCGCCCGCCAGGTCTATGACCGGCTGGTCGGCGCGTGGACCTACTGGGGCTGGAAGGGCGGCTACTTCGACAGCGAGGAGGACGCGCGCGCCTTCCACGACGAGCTGCGCTACATGATGGCCATGCAGATGGCCGCCCCCAACTCGCCGCAGTGGTTCAACACCGGCCTGCACTGGGCCTATGGCATAGACGGCCCCGGCCAGGGCCACTACTACGTCGATTTCGAAACCGGCAGGCTGGTCAAGTCCAAATCCTCCTACGAGCATCCGCAGCCGCATGCCTGCTTCATCCAGTCGATCAACGACGACCTGGTCAACGAAGGCGGCATCATGGACCTGTGGGTGCGCGAGGCGAGGCTGTTCAAGTATGGCTCCGGCACCGGCACCAACTTCTCCTCCCTGCGCGGCGAGAACGAGCCGCTGTCGGGCGGCGGCAAGTCGTCGGGGCTGATGAGCTTCCTCAAGATAGGCGACCGCGCCGCCGGGGCCATCAAGTCCGGCGGCACCACGCGGCGCGCCGCCAAGATGGTTATCGTCGATATCGACCACCCGGACATCGAGGCCTACATCGACTGGAAGGTCAAGGAAGAGCAGAAGGTGGCGGCGCTGGTCACCGGCTCGAGGATAGTGAGAAAGCACCTGACGGCGGTGATGAAGGCCTGCGTCAACTGCGAGGCCGACGGCGACGACTGCTTCGACCCGAAGCGCAACCCCGCCCTGCGCCGCGCCATGAAGGCGGCGCGCCGCGACCAGGTGCCGGAGAACTACATCCGCCGCGTCGTCCAGTTCGCCCGCCAGGGCTTCACCGAGATCGAGTTCGACACCTATGACACCGACTGGGACGGCGAGGCCTACCGCACGGTGGCCGGGCAGAATTCCAACAACTCGGTGCGCGTCACCGACGAGTTCCTGCGCGCCGTCGAGGCCGGCGGCGAGTGGAACCTGATCCGCCGCACCGACGGCGAGATCGCGAAAACCGTCCCGGCGCGCGCCCTGTGGGACAAGATCGGACAGGCGGCGTGGCAGTCGGCGGATCCGGGAATACAGTTCGACACCACCATCAACGACTGGCATACCTGCCCGGCGTCGGGGCGCATCCGCGGCTCCAACCCGTGCTCGGAATACATGTTCCTCGACGACACCGCCTGCAACCTGGCCTCGCTCAACCTGCTGGCCTTTTACGACCGCGACGGCGGAACCTTCCGCGTGGACGATTACGAGCACGCGGTGCGCCTGTGGACCATGGTGCTGGAGATCTCGGTGCTGATGGCCCAGTTCCCGTCGCGCCAGATCGCCAGGCTGTCCTATGAATACCGCACCCTGGGGCTGGGCTTCGCCAACATCGGCGGCCTGCTGATGACCATGGGCCTGCCCTATGACTCCGCCGAGGGCCGCGCCCTGTGCGGGGCCATATCGGCGGTGATGACCGGCCGCTCTTACGCCACCTCCGCCGAGATGGCGGGCGAGCTTGGCCCCTTCCCCGGCTATGGCAAGAACAAGAAGCACATGCTGCGGGTCATCCGCAATCACCGCCGCGCCGCCCACGGCGAGGAGGACGGCTACGAGAAGCTCGCGGTAAACCCGGTGCCGCTCGATCACGCCAACTGCCCCGACGAGGGGCTCTCCAGAAGGGCCCGCGAGTGCTGGGACGAAGCGCTGGAAATGGGCGCCGAGCACGGCTACCGCAACGCCCAGACAACGGTCATCGCCCCCACAGGCACCATCGGGCTGGTCATGGACTGCGACACCACCGGCATCGAGCCCGACTACGCGCTGGTCAAGTTCAAGAAGCTGGCCGGGGGCGGCTACTTCAAGATCATCAACCGCGCCGTCCCGGCGGCCCTGAAGACGCTGGGCTATGACGAACGGCAGATAGAGGACATCATCACCTACGCGGTGGGCCACGGCTCGCTGAAGGACGCCCCGGCCATCAACCACGCGGCCCTGGCCAGGCGCGGCTTCACCGACAAGGAGATAGCCGCCGTCGAGGAAGGGCTGGCCAGCGTCTTCGACGTGCGCTTCGCCTTCAACCGCTTCACCCTGGGCGACGATTTCTGCCGCGACGTGCTGAAAATGGACGACGGGCAGCTCAACGACATCTCCTTCGACATACTGGCCCACATGGGCTTCTCGAAGGACGAGATCGAGGCGGCCAACATCCACGTCTGCGGGGCCATGACGCTGGAAGGCGCGCCGCACCTGAAGGAAGAACACCTGCCGGTGTTCGACTGCGCCAATGTCTGCGGGCGGCTGGGCACGCGCTTCCTGTCGGCGGAATCCCACATCCGCATGATGGCCGCCGCCCAGCCCTTCATCTCCGGGGCCATCTCCAAGACCGTCAACATGCCCAACTCGGCCACCGTCGAGGAATGCCTGGAGGCCTACGAGCTGTCGTGGAAGCTGGGGCTGAAGGCTAATGCGCTGTATCGCGACGGCTCCAAGCTCTCCCAGCCGCTTACCTCGCAGGTGCTGGAGGATGACGACGGCGACGATGATGCGGAAGACTTCGCCGAGAGCGTGGCCACCGGCAAGCCCGCCGTGCAGCGGGTCGAGAAGGTGGTGGAAAAGGTGGTCGAGAAGATCGTCGAAAAGGCGGTGCGCGAGCGCGAGAAGCTGCCGGCGCGGCGCAAGGGCTACACCCAGAAGGCGGTGGTCGGCGGCCACAAGGTATACCTGCGCACCGGCGAATACGACGACGGGCGGCTGGGCGAGATATTCATCGACATGCACAAGGAGGGCGCCGCCTTCCGCGCCATGATGAACAACTTCGCCATCGCCGTGTCGCTGGGCCTGCAATACGGCGTGCCGCTGGATGAATACGTCGAGGCCTTCACCTTTACCCGCTTCGAGCCGGCAGGGCCCGTGCAGGGCAACGACACCATCAAGCAGGCCACCTCCATCCTCGACTACATCTTCCGCGAGCTGGCCATCTCCTATCTCGGCCGCGGCGACCTGGCGCATGTCGATCCGGCCGACATAGGCTTCGACGCCATGGGCCGCGGCGTGGTCGAGGGCAAGGCCCCGGCGGGCCGCGAGGACGGGGACGGGGCCGGAGAGGCCCGCAAGGAGCCCGCGCCGGTGCCCGCCAGCCTCGTCATGTCCACCGGCTTCGTGCGCCACAAGATGCCCGACAACGTGGTGCTCATGCCGGGCAACGCCGACGCCGCGGGGCGCGGCGGGCTGCCCGCCGACGCGCCGACGGGGCTGAGCGAGACCCCTGCCCCGGCGCTGGAGCCGCAGGCGGGAGCGGCCACCGCCACCGCCCTGGCCGAAACCCCGGCGCAGGACGCCCAGCGCATAATGGAGGCGCGCATGAAGGGATACGAGGGCGAGGCCTGCGGCGAATGCGGCAACTTCACCATGGTGCGCAACGGCACCTGCCTGAAATGCGACACCTGCGGGGCCACTTCCGGCTGTTCGTGAGCAGCCGGGAAGGTCATCCCGCGGCGCCTAAAAGCGGCAGGACGAAAACCACGCGGCGGGATCATTGGTCCCGCCGTTTTTCCACCGTCATGAAAGGAGTGCCCGCATGACAGGGAGCAAGGAACATTCCCCGCCGCCTCCGTCCGACAGGGCGCGGTTGCGGCGGGCGCGGCACAAGGCGGCCTATGACCTTGAAACCATCGCCGCCATACTGGATGCCCAGCCGCTGGCCCACCTGGGGGTCATCATGGACGGGTGGCCGGCGGTGTTTCCGACCATGCACTGGCGGATGGGGGAGCGCGTCTATATCCACGGTTCGCGCGGCGGGCGCAAGATGAAGGCGGCGGCGGGGCGGCCATGCTGCCTGACGGTGTCCATCCTCGACGCCTGGAAGCTGGCGCGCTCGGCCTTCCATCACTCGGTGAACTTCCGCTCGGTGATGATATACGCGCGCCCGAGGCTGGTTGCGGACGATGAAAAGAAGGCCTGCCTCGAGGCCATGATCGACGCCTACTTTCCGGGGCGCTCGCGCCTGCTGCGGCCAATGACGGAAAAGGAGCTTAAAATCACCACGGTGCTGGAATTCTCCCTCGACGAGGCATCGGCCAAGACGGGCTCCGGCCCGGTGGCCGACGAGGAGGAAGACCTGTCACTGCCCATATGGGCGGGGGTGGTCCCGGCCGTCGCCACGGCGGGAACCCCGATCCCGGACGCCCACAACCCGCCGGGCCTCGCCCTCCCCGACCACGTGATCCCCACCTGCCTGCGCAAGCGCATGGAGGAATGAACGGGCCATTCCCTCTTTCGCGGGAATGACTCACCAGGGGTGTCCCCCCCACCCCGGCCATAATTTTCCTGGACAGCAACGCGCATGACGGGGCGGTTCGTGTCCGGGGCGCGCCATTATCCGGTAAAGGCTCTGGCAAAGAGCGGCGGCAGCGATTAGATTGCCGGCGGTTTCAACCGGTATCAATGGAGTTTCATTGGCATGAGCAATCCTGTTCACGAGTGGATAGACTCGGTGGTCAAGGGCAATGACGTGGTGCTGTTCATGAAGGGCACCAAGGAGCAGCCCATGTGCGGCTTTTCCGGGCGGGTGGCGCAGTTGCTGGGCTACCTGGGGGTGGACTACGAGGACGTCAACGTGCTGGCCTCCGAGGAGCTGCGCCAGGGCATAAAGGAATACAGCAACTGGCCGACCATCCCGCAGCTATACGTCAAGGGCGAGTTCATCGGCGGCTGCGACATAGTCACCGAGATGTTCCAGAACGGCGAGTTCACCAAGATGCTCGACGACAAGGGGCTG
>CAZXTT010000284.1:0-1890 GCA_964643775.1 uncultured Rhizobiaceae bacterium
CTTGCTGGCGAGGCTGATGCCCAGGATCGCGCCGCTGGATGACGCCGAAACGCTCACCTATCTGCACGACTGCATCTCCACCCGGCGCCATGACATCGCCGTGCCGGAGGTGCCCGCCTATCTCGACGCGGTGCTGGCGGACACGCCGCTCACCGGAGGTTTCGAGCCGAAACTGGGCAATGCGCACCTGCGCGTGCTGACGGTGCTGGGCTTTCCCGGCTCGACCACGCCGGGGATGCTCGACGAGCTCAACAACCTCGGCTTCGCCTATCGCTGGATGACGCGCTTCATTCCCCTCGACAAGGCGGCGGCGGAGAAGGTGTTGCGGCGCTATCGCCGGCAGTGGTTCGCCAAGCGCAAGTCGATTGCCGCCATCATCAAGGAGGTCATGACCAACGAGGCTTCCGCGCTGGTGGACACCGACGCGGAGAGCAAGGCGGCGGACGCCGACGCGGCATTGCGCGAGCTGGGGGACGACCTCGTCTCCTATGGCTACATCACCACGACATTCGTCGTCTGGGACGAAGATGTCGAGGCCGTGCGCGAGAAGGTGCTGGCGGCGCGGCGCGTGATCGACGGGCGTGGCTTCGCCACCATCGAGGAAGGCGTCAACGCGGTGGATGCCTGGCTTTCGTCCCTGCCCGGACAGCTATACGCCAATGTCCGGCAGGTTCCGGTCAACACGCTCAACCTGGCGCACATGATGCCGCTTTCCTCCGTCTGGGCCGGGCCGGCGCGCAATGCCCATCTCGATGGCCCGCCGTTGCTGACGGTGCGCACCAATGGCACCACGCCGTTTCGACTCGTAACCCATGTCGGCGATGTCGGGCACACGCTGGTGGTTGGCCCCACCGGTGCCGGCAAGTCGGTGCTGCTGGCGCTCATCGCCATGCAGTTTCGCCGCTATCCGGGCGCGCGGATCAGCATCTTCGACAAGGGAGGCTCGGCGCGCGCCGCCGTGCTTGGCATGGGCGGCAACTGGTTCGATCTCGGCGCCGCCCGGCAGGGGGTGAAGGATGCACTGGCCTTTCAGCCGCTGGCCGATATCGACGCGCCTGCCTCGCTGTCCTTCGCGCAATCGTGGGTTCTCGGGCTGCTGTCCCAGGAAGGCGTGTCCATCACCCCGGAGGTGAAGGAGGCGCTGTGGTCGGCGCTGCGCAACCTTGCCGCCGCGCCGCGGCGGGAGCGCACGCTGACCGGGCTGGCGGCCCTCTTGCAGCGCGGCGACCTGCGCGGGGCGCTGCAGCCCTACACGCTGGAAGGTCCCTACGGGCGGCTGTTCGATGCCGATGAGGACAACCTGCGCCTGTCCTCCGTGCAGTGCTTCGAAATGGAAGAGCTGATGCACGAGACAGCGGCGGTGCCGCCGACGCTGAGCTACCTGTTCCATCGCCTGCAGCGGCAATTCGACGGCAGCCCCGCATTGCTCATTCTCGACGAGGCCTGGCTGTTTCTCGACAACCCGCAGTTCGCCGAGCGCATCCGCGAATGGCTGAAGACGCTGCGCAAGCAGAACGTCTCGGTGATCTTCGCCACGCAGGGACTGTCCGACATCGCCGGCAGTTCCATCGCGCCGACCATCATCGAGAGCTGCCCGAGCCGCGTATTCCTGCCCAACGATCGCGCGGTGGAGCCCCGCGCGAGGGAAATCTACCAGTCCTTCGGCCTGAACGAGCGGCAGATCGAGATCATCGCCAGGGCCGTGCCGAAGCGCGACTACTACTACCAGTCGCGCCGCGGCAACCGCCTGTTCGAGCTGGGCATGGGGCCGGTGGCGCTGGCCTTCGCCGGGGCGTCTTCCAAGGGGGATCATGCCCTCATGGACGAGCTGATCGCCGCCCACGGACTTGAGGAGTTCGCCGACAGCTGGCTGCGGGCCAAGGGGCTCGA
>CAZXTT010000285.1:0-1909 GCA_964643775.1 uncultured Rhizobiaceae bacterium
TCGGGCCCGTCTGATTCCGGGGCTGGACAAGAGCGCCGCCTTGGGGCCATATTCCCCCCGTAGTGCTTCACAGGCTGGTTTCGGCCGGCGCCGGCGCAGCGAGGGCTCGACGATCATGGGCTTGAAGAATCTTCTGATAAACACCCTTACCTGGTGGAACGGGGCCACCGTCGGCACCCGCTTCTTCACCCGGCGCAAGGGCCACAAGGTGGGCGAGGACGGGCAGGGCAACGTCTACTACCAGACGCGCGACGGCTCGCGGCGCTGGGTCATATACAACGGCTACGCGGAAGCCTCGCGCATTCCCCCCGGCTGGCACGGCTGGATGCACTACCGCACCGACACTCCGCCGGTGGATGACGGCTACACCCCCCACGAGTGGGAAAGGCCGCACGAGGAAAACCCCACCGGATCACCGGCGGCCAAGTTCCCGCCCGGCTCGCTCTATCACCGGCAGCCGGCGGAAGTGGCGCGGGCTCCATATGAAAGCTGGCGGCCTTGACGAAGCTCATGGCCGGGGCGCCCCGGGCCATGCGGGCGCTCCTTGAGGAGAAAGGCGGACGATGAAGAACTCGGTTGTCGAGACCATAACCGGCGCGATAGTCGTGGCGGCGGCGGCGCTCTTCTTCTTTTACGTCTATAGCTCCACCGATCTCGGCCGCGGCCGCGGCGGCTATTCCATAAAGGCCGCGTTTGACAGCGTCGATGGCATAACCGTCGGTTCCGACATCCGCCTGGCCGGCATCAAGGTGGGCACGGTGGCCGACCAGAAGCTCGATCAGGAGAGCTACCAGGCGCTGATAACCATGGCCATAGACTCCAACGTAAAGCTGCCCGACGACACCTCCGCCAAGATAACCTCCGAGGGCCTGCTGGGCGAGAAATACATATCCCTCGAGCCGGGCGGCTCCGAGACCATGCTCAAGGACGGCGACTTCCTCGATTCCACTCAAGGCTCGCTGGATATCTGGGCGCTGGTCAACAAGTATATCTTCGAGAAGAAGGAAGAGAACAAGTGACGGCCCGCCGCTGCAACCGCTGGGGCGCGGCTGTGCTGCTGGCCGGCCTGTGGGCTGCGACCGCGGCGCTGGCCGGGCCGGTGGAGAATCCCATCGCCCGCTTCAACGGGCTGGACAAGATAACAGGCCGCATCACCGCCTTTTCGGTGCCCATCAACAAGACCAGGCGCTTTGGCGCATTGTTCATCACCCCGCGCGCCTGCCACACCCGCCCGGAGACGGAAGAACCGCGCACCATGGCCTTCGTAGAGGTGGACATCCGCCGCACCCGCAACGGCAGGCAGGACGGCCGCCGGCGCATATTCACCGGCTGGATGAACGCCGAAAGCCCCGGCCTCAACGCCATGGAGCATCCCATATTCGATGTCTGGCTGACCGGCTGTCACGACCCCAACCGCAAGCGCGAGGACCCGCTGGATACACCACCCCAGCCACAGGCGGAAGAAACCCCCAGTGCCCCACGCGCCACGGATGACGACACTGCCCGATAGGGCGGATTTCCGCCGCGGCATATTGTTGCCCAGGAAAATTCCGGCTGGATTAAATCCCTTTTTCGTCATTCCCTCGAAAGCGCACTGGTGTCCAGGAAAATTTTGACTGATGAGGGCACCAGTGTGCGAAAGCGGGAATGACTCATAGGGGCGTTCCCCGCCAGCCAGAATTTTCTTGGGTGTCAGCAAATTTTCGCGGGGCGTGGCTACGAAACGCCGCGTTCGGCGTCTTCCACCGAGTAGCCCATCTTTTCCAGGCCTTCCTCCAGGTGGTCGGCGAGCAGTGGCTCGCCCATCAGGTAGCGGGCCGTGTTGGCCGCCCCATTGTGTTCGGAGGATGCCGTCTCCACCGCTTCGTCCCAGTCTTCCGGCTCATAGGTGCCGCGGCCGATCCACATC
>CAZXTT010000286.1:0-4389 GCA_964643775.1 uncultured Rhizobiaceae bacterium
CGGGCTTGACGTGCTCCACCTTGACCACCACCCAGAGCTGATCCTTGTGCATGAGCACGTTGCCCGGCTTTATCTCGTTGCCCTGTATCTTCATCGCCTGTGCATCCCGTGTTTTGCGTGAATCGCTGGCCTTCAATAGAGGATTTCACCGCCGTTTGTTAAGGGCGTCCGGCCTTTTTATGGGCGTTTGGCCTTTTTCGGCATCGAGCCCTTGCCGTTGCGCGACGGGCGCGAGATGCGGCGCATCCTGGTGGGGCGGAACCCGGCCGCCAGCTCCTCGGCCTTCCGCAGGGTTTCGGGAGGCAGGTGCTTCATGAACAGGTCGAGCCAGGCATCCCTCAGGCCGCTGTTCTTTGCCAGCAGATACCACTTGGCGGCCTTCAATGGCTGCTTGCCGACGCCCCGGCCCGCGGCGTAGAGCCTGGCCAGCCGCATCTGGGCGCGTGGATTGCCGGAGCGGGCGGCATAGCGCAGCCACTGGGCGCCTATCTTCTCGCTTTTCGCCACTCCCTCGCCGCGAAACACCATGACGCCGTATTCGAGCGCCGCCTCCGGCAGCCCCGCCATGGCCGCCCTCTTGAACCATTCGGAGGCGGTGGTGAAGTCCTTTTCCACTCCCTTGCCGGTCACGTGCAGCACGCCGAGATTATACTGGGCGGCGGCGAAGCCCTTTTCGGCCGCCTTGCGGAACCAGTAGGCGGCGCGCCGCCAGTCGGGTTTGCGGCCATGAATGCCGGTATGGAGCAGGCCGAGGTTGTATTGGGCCGCCGCGTGGCCGCGCCTGGCTGCTTCGCGCGCCCAGTGCATGGCCTTGTCGATGTCCTTCTTGCCCAGCTTGCCGTTGAGGTGAAGCATGGCGAGGGCGAACATGGCTCCCTCGTGGCCCTGGGCGGCGGCCTTTTCATACCATCTGGCGGCGGCCGCAGGGTCGGCCTTCACGCCCTGGCCGTTTTCCAGCATGACGCCCATCATGGCCTGGGCCTCGCGGTTGCCCCTGGCGGCCAGCTTCCCGGCTATCTCGCGCGCCTGAGCGTATTGCTTATCCTGGTAGAGGGCCACCGCCTCGCTGAACGACTGGGCGCGGACGGCGGGCGCGCCATGGCAGAGGAGCATGGCGGTGGCCAGCAGCGGCGCAAGGCGGGCGATGAAACGGGAGGTTTTCATTCAGCGGCCTCCCGCAGGGCGGTGGTCAGGGCGGCGGCAATCTCCGCGGCCCTGTCGGGGCTTTCCCACATGGCCGGCGTGGGACAGACGAAATCGGCCCCGGCGGCGGCCAGCGCGGCGGCGTCGGCCTCTTCGGCGGGATGGGCGGCGACCACCGGAACGACGAACATCTCGGCCCACCACGAGAGGAGGTTCTCGCCTCCTGCCTGCTGGCGCTGGTCGATCATGATGTAGTCGGCTCCGGCCTCGCCAAGGCGCATGGCCTCGTCGCGGCCCCGGCTGGCGCGGGCCCCGATTATGGCCTCGCCGCCAAGCGCCTTGCGGGCGCGGGCGATTTCCCCGGCATCAGCGAGCTGCACCCCGTCGGCGGCGCATCGGCGGGCCAGTTCAATGTCGCCATCGATGATCGCCGCTATTTCCAGCTCCCGCGCCGCTTCCACCATCAGGCGGGCGCGGGCGGCGTCATGGCCGCCGTCTTCATCCGCCGCGGCCAGCAATGCCGCCACGTCGCCCGCCGCCGCGGCGGCCCGCAGGCAGGCTGCCGCCTCATCGGCCGGTATCGACGGCGGCGCAATGACGAACAGGCGGGGAATGGATGAGCTCATGAACGGATTACCGCGGCAAGGAAGAAAGAACGATATGACAGTTTGACAATCAATGGCAAAAAGGCAGCCTCAAGGCAAAGGGGAAAAATGATCATTCCCCGCCTTCCGGCATGCCGGATACGTCGCGCTCGGGCTCCAGGCGCGCCATTGCCGCCTTGAAGGCCGCCTTGGCCGTTATGCCGAAATGCTTGAACAGCTTCTTGGCCGGGGCTGATTCGCCGAAATCGTTCATGCCGATGAATATGTCGTCGCGCGAGATGAAGCGCCACCAGCCGTCGCGCACCCCTGCCTCAATGGCGATGCGCACCTTCTCCCTGCCGATGATGCGCGCCTTGTGCTCTTCGTCCTGCTCGTCGAACAGCTCCATGCAGGGCACCGAGACGACGCGCGCCGAATGACCGGCCTCTTCCAGCAGGGCGCGGGTTTTCATGGCGATGGCCACCTCCGAGCCGGAGGCATATATGACCACCTCGGTATCGCCGTTTTCACCATCGGCCAGTTCATAGGCGCCGCGCGCGCACAGGTTGGTCTTTTCCGGTTGGGTGCGCAGGGGTTTTACCTTCTGGCGGGTGAGGGCGAGCACCGAGGGGCGATCCTCATTCTGCACCGCCAGTTGCCAGCACTCGGCGGTCTCCACAGCGTCGGCGGGGCGGAAGACCAGCAGGCGCGGCATGGCGCGCAGCGAGGCCAGGTGCTCCACCGGCTGATGGGTGGGGCCGTCCTCGCCGAGGCCTATGGAATCATGGGTGAGCACGTAGATCACCCGCAGGCGCATCAGCGCCGACAGGCGCATGGCGGCGCGCGCGTAATCGGAGAAGACGAGGAAAGTGCCGCCATAGGGAATTATGCCGCCGTGGGCCGCCATGCCGTTCATGGCCGCCGCCATGGCGTGTTCGCGGATGCCGTAATGAACGTAGCGGCCATGCGGCTCCGCGCTGGAGAAAATGCCCATACCCTCCGTCAGGGTATTGTTGGAGCCGGTGAGGTCGGCGGAGCCGCCGATGGTCTCCGGGAGGATGGAGTTTATGACCTCCAGCGCCTTCTGCGATGACTGGCGGGTGGCCAGCTTGGGCGCTTCCTCGGCCAGTCCGGCGCGCAACTGGCGCATGGCGGGGCGGAAACCCTCGGGCAGCTCGCCCTTCATGCGGCGGTTGAATTCCGCCCGCAGGACGTCGGCCATCTTCTCCAGCCGCTTGTCCCAGGCAATGCGCTCCTTGCGGCCGCGCAGGCCCGTCAGCCGCCATGCGTCGCGGATTTCACAAGGCACCTCGAAAGGCTCCTTGCAGGGCCAGTCCAGGGCCTTGCGCAGCCCTTCCACCTGCTCATCGGTGAGCGGCGCGCCATGCACCCCTGGTGTGCCCGCCACCTCCGGCGCGCCATAGCCGATGATGGTCTTGCAGGAGATGAGCGAGGGGCGCGGGTCTTCAAGGGCCTCCTCGATGGCGGTGGCAATGGCCTCATGGTCGTGGCCGTCTATGCTCTGCACATGCCAGCCGGATGCGGCGAAGCGGGCCAGTTGATTGGTGGAATCGGCCAGCGCCACCTTGCCGTCGATGGTGATTGAATTGTCGTCGTGAAGGACGATCAGCTTGCCCAGCCCGAGATTCCCGGCCAGCGATATGGCCTCCTGCGAGATACCCTCCATGAGGTCGCCGTCGCCGGCCAGCACCCAGGTGCGGTGATCGACTACCTCGTCGCCGAAGCGGGCCGCCAGGTGACGCTCGGCCATGGCCATGCCGACGGCGGCGGCCAGCCCCTGTCCCAGCGGGCCGGTGGTGGTTTCTATGCCGGCGGCCAGCCCGTATTCCGGGTGTCCGGCGGCGCGCGAGCCGAGCTGGCGGAAGTTCTTCAGCTCCTCCAGCGGCATGTCCTCGAAGCCGCACAGGTGGAGCAGGGCATAGAGCATGGCCGAGCCGTGCCCGGCGGAGAGCACGAAGCGGTCGCGATCCGGCCAGCGGGGATCCTGGGCGTCGAACTTGAGGAAGCGAGTGAACAGCACGGTGGCGATGTCGGCGGCGCCCAAGGCCACGCCGGGATGGCCGGAATGGGCCGCCGATATGGCGTCCACCGCCAGCATGCGCACCGCCGCCGCCATGAGCGGCAGGCGGTTCTCGTCGTTCAGCTCCACCGGGCAGCCGTTGCCGGGTTTGTCGCCGGGCTGGCCGTTTTGCGCTTCGTTGCTGGTCGAATTGTTATCCAGCGCCATGGGTGCCTTCCGCCTCTCGCCAGCCGCGCATTTTTCCTTCGATGGCAGGCCGCAAACCTGCGCGCGACATTATTGTTGGCCCCCGCGAAATTTCACGCCAGAAATCACACAGCCGCGCGGCTGTCAATGATTCTGGTCAATGGAAATGGCATAATGCAACCACGCCTTGCGGATTACAAGCCACGCAGCGCCAGGTCCTTCTTTATTTCCGCGATGGCCTTGGCGGGGTTGAGGCCCTTGGGGCAGACGTGGACGCAGTTGAGGATGGTGTGACAGCGGAACAGGCGGAAGGGGTCGTCCAGCTCGTCGAGCCGCTCGCCGGTTGCCTCGTCGCGCGAGTCGGCGATCCAGCGGCGCGCCTGCAGGAGCACGGCGGGGCCGAGGTAGCGGTCGGAGTTCCACCAGTAGGAGGGG
>CAZXTT010000287.1:0-17153 GCA_964643775.1 uncultured Rhizobiaceae bacterium
CACCTGCTTGAGCGCCGCCTGGGCCAGCAGGTCATAACGCATCAAGTCCTCGGCGGCCCCGCCGCCACCATCCCCGGCTCCGCCGCCGCTCTTTTCCCTGTCGTCGCTCATGCCACCTCTAACCCTGCCGCTCGTGACGAACCACGCCCACGGTCATTTGAATCAGCAGTATAAACGATTACCACAAACGGGGAACATAGGCCAAAGTGAACAGGCCCGTAAAAAAGAGGCTCCCCCTTGGGCCATGGTCCATGAATATCCATGCCGCCTGCGGGATTTGCGCAAAATATCAGCGTCCTTTTCCCGCAGGGAATACCTGGAAGGTATTTCCGAGGACAAAAGGGCGCTGAGATGCCGCGCAAATTCCGCAGGCGGTGCAGAATCCAAGAATCCTGCGCCCATGATGGGGCATTATCGGCCTGTATCCGCTCATTATGGCGAGTCTATTTTGTGACAGCAGCAAGCAATGACCACAAGGGAATACCTGAAAGGTATTTTCGAGGATCATTGCGCCGCTGATGGTGCAAAAGAGACCGCCAGAATGGGCGGATACAGGCCGATAATGCCCCAACCAAAAAAAGACCCGGCGGAGAGCCGCCGGGTCAGAAGAAAGCCAGGGAGGAAAGAAGAAGAGGGAGGGAAGAACTTCTGTTCCTGGCCTTGAAGCTTGGGAGGGAGAAAAACTCGTTCCGGTATTCCACCGGCAAAAGTTCGTCACGTCCATGCTCTGTCCCCTATATGGGGAAGCGGGGAAAAAAGAACAATCGCAAATTCGCCAAAACAGATATGCGCTGAATGCATACCTTATTACTTCATATATCCGATTGAAATACAAGGCATTTTGAAAAACCGCCCCGTCCGGCGCCACATTTGCTCCATATTTGCCGGGACTTTCGGCCGGCCTGCATGAGCGCTTGTGCAAGGCGGCCAAATTTCATAAAGATTCACTGACACCGGGGGCTGCCTGACACGCGGGAGGTGGCAAATGGCAGGCAATCCATACGAGCGCGACCTGGACAAGAATCCGGCCAATTACCGGCAACTGACACCGCTCACCTTCCTCGAGCGCGCCGCCATTGTCTTCTCCGGCCACACGGCCATAATCCACGGCAACCAGCGCATCACCTACCGCCAGTTCTACGACGAGGCCCGCCGGATGGCCTCGGCCCTGACGAAGCGCGGCATAAGGCGCGGCCAGACGGTGGCGGCGCTATTGTCCAACACGCCTCCCATGCTGGTTGCCCATTACGGCATCCCCATGGCCGGGGCGGTGCTCAACGCCATCAACACCCGCCTTGACGCCGCGGCAATAGCCTTCATTCTCGATCACGGCGAAGCAGAGGTGCTGCTGGTGGACAGGGAATTCGCCGAAACCGCCAACGCGGCCCTGAAAATGGTCAAAAAGCGCCCGCTGGTCATCGTTTACGACGATCCGGAATTCCCCCAGCAGGGAGAACCGGAAGGCGACATCGACTATGATGAATTCATCGCCTCCGGCGATCCCGGTTTCCAATGGCAACCGCCAGAAGACGAGTGGGACGCCATCTCCCTCAACTATACCTCCGGCACCACCGGCAACCCCAAGGGCGTCGTATATCACCATCGCGGCGCCTATCTCATGGGCTATGCCAACGTGGTATGCACCGACATGGGCCAGCAGCCGGTATACCTGTGGACACTGCCCATGTTCCACTGCAACGGCTGGTGCTTCCCGTGGTCGCTGTCGGTGGTCGGCGGCACCCACGTGTGCCTGCGCCAGGTGCGCGCCAGACCCATCTACGCGGCCATAGCGGAACACAAGGTCACCCACATGTGCGGCGCGCCCATAGTGATGCGCACCCTGCTCTCCGCCAGCGATGAAGAGCGCCGCTCATTTGACCACAAGGTGACCTTCGTCACCGCCGCCGCGCCACCGCCGGAGGCGGTGCTTTCCGCCATGACCGAAGCGGGCTTCTCCATCGTCCACGTCTATGGCCTGACGGAAACCTACGGCCCGGCGGTATCCAATGTCTGGAAGCCCGAATGGGACGATCTGCCGCCGGCCGAACGCACCATGAAGATGGCCCGCCAGGGGGTATGCTACCCGGCCCTCGAGGGCCTGGCGGTGCTCGATCCGCAAACCATGCAACCGGTGCCCCCCGATGGCGAGACCATCGGCGAGGTCATGTTCGCCGGCAACATAGTCATGAAGGGCTACCTGAAGAACCCGAAAACCACCGAAGAGGCCTTCGCCGGTGGCTGGTTCCATTCCGGCGATCTGGGCGTCATGCATCCCGACGGCTATATCCAGCTCAAGGACAGGGCCAAGGACATAATCATCTCCGGCGGCGAGAACATATCCACCATCGAGGTGGAAGACGTGCTCTACAAGCACCCGGCGGTGGCCGCCGCCGCCGTGGTCGCCAAGCCCGATGAGAAATGGGGCGAAACCCCCTGCGCCTTCATCGAGGTGAGGCCGGGGATGGAGGTGTCCGCCGAGGAGCTGCGCCAGTATTGCCGCGACAACATGGCCCACTACAAGTGCCCGCGCCACTTCGTGTTCACCGAACTGCCCAAGACTTCCACCGGCAAGATCCAGAAATTCCGCCTGCGCGAACTGGCCAGGGAGCTATAGGAACCGGCGGCTGTCCGAAAAAGCGTCAACACCCTCAATCGCCCTCGGGCAACGGCCCGCAGGGCCGCGCTGGTGCTCAGGAAGCCCGCGTGGAAAAACCGGAATTTGCCACTCACCCGCCGAGGAACAGCCGCCCCACGTCCGGGTCGTCCAGCAATTCGCTGCCCGGGCCGGCCTTGGCCAGTTGGCCGGACACCAGCACATAGCCGATGTCGGCGAACTCCAGCCCCTTCTTGGCGTTCTGTTCCACCATGATGATGGTCTTCCCTTCCGTCTTTTGCAGGTCGTCGAGAATTTCGAACACCATGTCGATGAAGCGCGGCTCCAGGCCGATGGAAGGCTCATCGACCAGCAGCACCTCCGGCTGCATGACAAGAGCGCGCGAAATCTCCAGGAGCCGCCGCTCGCCGCCTGAAAGCACCCGCGCTGGCTGGCCACGCCGCGCCGCCAGCCGCGGGTATTTTTCAAACACCTCTTCCGCCGCCTGGCGCGCTTCCTCCGGCTTGTCCTTGAGAAAGCCGCCCATCCACAGGTTTTCTTCCACCGTCATGTCGGGGAACACCGAATTGTCCTGGAGGATATAGGCCACCCCCGCCTCCAGCAGCTTCTGGTTGGGCTTCATGGCGGTGACGTCCTTCTCCCCTATGCGAATGACGCCGGAGAAAATGTTGGTGAAGCCGAATATCGAGTGCAGCACCGTTGACTTGCCCGCCCCGTTGGGGCCGATCAGGCACAGCGATTGCCCCTTGCCGATGCGCAGGTCCAGGTCGTGCAGGATCTCCATGCGTCCATAACCGGCGCGCAGCCGCTCGATGGACAGGTATGCCTCGCCCCCGGCAAGACGCAGGAGTTCGTCCGGCCGCGGGGCGTTGGCGGCTATTTTTTCCGCCTCCCTGGCCACCGCATCCACCGACATGACGGAATCCACCGCCCCCATGCCATAGCCGGAAATGCGCTTGCGGCGCTCCTCCTCGCTCTCGTTTCTTTTTTCCTGCTCGCTCATTTCGCTTTCCACCAATGACGCCGTGCATTCAATTCGCCGGGAACGGACACAGGGGCCCGCTCTCGATCAATGCGCCCCAAGGTAGGCATCGATCACCCGCTGGTCGCCGCGGATCTCCTCCGGGCTGCCCTCGGCCAGCATCTCGCCGTGGGCCAGGCAATAGATGTGCTCCGCAAGGTTCATTATCACCCGCATGTTGTGCTCTATCACCAGCAGCGTGATCCCCAGCTCCCTGTTGGCCCTCTTCAGGCGGTCGATCAGGCCGTTGATCAGCGTCGGGTTGATGCCCGCCGTCGGCTCGTCCAGCAACAGCATCTCCGGCTCGTTTATCAGCGCCATGGCGAATTCCAGCAGCTTCTGCTGACCGAACGACAGATCACCGGCATAATGATAGCGCTTGGAATAGAGGCCGACGAAATCGAGCAGCTCGCCGGCCCGCTTCACCCCCAGCGAATGGCGCGAACGCAACAGCCCGGCAAAGCCGCCGCTGCGCTCCGGCAGCGAGATCAGCATGTTCTCCATCGCCGTCATCTTGCCGTAGATGCGCGTCTGCTGAAAGGTGCGCAACAGCCCCAGCCGGGCGATCGCGCCGACGCGCATCTTCGACAGCTCGCGCCCCTTGAACCATATCTCGCCGCCATCGACGGGATGATAGCCGACTATCGAATTGAACAGCGTCGTCTTGCCGGAGCCATTGGGGCCGATGAGGCCGACTATCTGCCCCTTCTTCACCTTCAGCGACACGTTGCGGTTGGCGACAACCCCGCCAAATGACTTGGAGACATTGCGCACGTCGAGAAGCGCCTCGCTCATCTCACGCCCCTCCCTTTGCATCGGCCGCCTCCATTTCCTCGCGCGAGGGGCCGAATGTTTCGGGCCAGCGCTCCTTGAGCCAGCCCACCAGCCCCTGCGGGAAGAAGACCACGATAACGACGATCAGCGCCCCCAGCGCCACCCGCTGCCAGCCCAGCAGGTAGGTCCAGAACAGCTCCTTGGTGAAATAGAACACCGCCGCGCCGATGACCGGCCCCCACAACGTGCCCTTGCCGCCGAGTATGGCCATGAGGATCATCCACACGCCCACCTCGGCGCCGTTGAAGGCCACGTCGATGGGGTCGATGAACTTGCTGAGATTGCCGAATATGCCCCCCGCGACGCCCAGGAAGAAAGCCGATATGACCCAGGTGATCACCTTGTTGCGGGTGGTGCGGTGGCCCATGGCCTCGGCCTTGTCCTCGTCATCGCGGATGGCGTTTATGGCCAGCCCGAAGCGCGTCGAATATAGCCATGACAGGAACAGGAAGGTGACCGCCGCCAGCCCGAAGCTCAGGTAATAGAACAGCAAGGTGGTATCCACCTCGTCAGGCGCGGCCGGGGTGACCATGCCGGATCCGGCGCCGATGAACTCCCAGCCCGCCGCCAGCTCGCCGGCGGCTATGCCCAGCCCCAGGGTGGCGATGGCGAAATAGTGCCCGCGCATGCCGAGGATTATCATCCCCAGCGCCAGCGCCGCCAGCGCCGCCAGCAGCCCCCCGGCCGGCAGGCCGACCGCCAGGCCGGTGAAGAACTGGGCGCTGTCGAAGACGAATTCCGTGCCGCCGCCCTTGGCCGCCGTGTAAGCGGCCACCGGGTAATACATGCCCACCTGCACCACCGCCGAGGCATACATGCCAACCCCGAAGAACACCACGTTGCCAAACGAGTTGTAGCCCGTCTGGCCACCCAGCAGGTCCCATGTCAGGGCCAGCACGATGAACAGCCACAGCTTGGCGAACTGGCTCAGGTACGAGGGAAACAGCCACGGACCAACGATACCGATGATGGCCAGCCCCACCATGGCCGCCACATGCGCCGCTTTCCGGTTCATTTCAGATACTCCCGCCTGCGCGCCAGCATCGCCTGACGCCACACCAGCACCACCACCAGCAGCAGGAAGACGAAGGCCAGCTGGAATTCCGCCCCCAGCAGGAATCCGGCGAACTGCTCGGCCGCCCCCAGCCCCAGCCCGGCGGCGATCACTCCGCCCAGGTTGCCCAGCCCCGCCATGATGACGATCATGAACGAGCGCACCGTGTAGGGCAGGCCCATGTATGGGTGGATGGAATAGGCCATGACCACCAGCGCCCCGGCGGCCCCGCACAAGGCGGCGTTGATGGCGTAGGTGGCGGCATATACGCGGTCGGTGTCTATGCCCATGATGCGCGCCGCGCGCGGGTTCTGGGCCGTCGCCCGGATGGCCTGGCCAAGGCGCGAGCGCTTGAGGAACAGCCACAGCGAAAAGCCTATGACGAAGGCCAGAACGAAGGCCAGGACCTTGATCTGGGAAACCGTCACCATGCCGTTCATCAGGTAGAACATGCCCAGCCCGCTCTCGGCGGTGCGCACGTCGGAGCCGAATACCTCGTTCATCAACTGTTGCATCATTATCGAAATGCCGAACGTGGCCAGCAGCGAAATGAACATGTCGGCATCGACGATGCGCCATATGACGGCCCGGTACAGCAGCCAGCCAAGGACGAACAGCACCACCGCCGCCACCGGAATGCCGGCCAGCGGCGGCAGGCCCGCCTTCATGACCATCAGCGTTATGAAGCCACCCAGCATGACGAATTCGCCCTGCGAGATGTTGATGATGTTCATCACCCCCCACACCAGCGCCATGCCGAATGCCGCAAGGGCGAATATGGCGCCGATCCACATCCCGTCCAGCAACAGCTGGACGTTCAGTATCGGGGCCTGAACGAGAAGATTGATATTGTCCACGGACCTTGGGCTCCCCGGCTCCCTGCTAGAGCGTTCCCTCACATCGCCCCGCCACCAGCGGGGTGGCGGGGCATTTTCATGTCAGGATGCAAGCATCACGAATGATACTACTTGCGCTCGCTCCACTTGGGGCGCGGGATGACGGCCTTGGCGGCCGCCCACTTGGAAGGCGCGACCACCACGAACTTGCCGTTGAGCACCTGGTAGAGAACCATCGGCTTGGCGACGTTCTTGCCCGTGGCGTCGAACTTTATGTTGCCATAGAAGGTCTGCATCTCGGTGGCCGCCAGGGCGTCACGCACCTTGACCGGATCAAGCGACCCGGCGCGCTTGAAGGCATCGGCATAAACCAGCACCGCGGCAGCCGACTCCGCGGCCTGGTAGGGCGGCGCGTAGTTGTATTCCTTCTCGAACGTCTTGGCGAAGTCCATGGCCGAGCCGAAGACGTCGTCCTTGTAGGACAGCGTCGGGGCCCACTGCGAGGCGCACAGGGTGTATTCCGCCGCCTTGCCGAACTTCTTGATGATCTTGGCCGAATCGCAATGGGTCATGGCCACCATCGGGATGTCGATCTTCATCTCGGCGATCTGGCGCGTGGCCGTGGCCGCGCCCTTGGCATGGCCGGACACCACCATCACGTCGGGGCGCAGGGCGCGCACCTTGGTCAGGGTGGTGGTCATGTCGTTGAGCTCCTTCGGCAGCTTGTCGTCTATGACGATCTTCATGCCGAACTTCTTGGCGTCATCCATGACGCCGGCCCGGATGTCCTGGCTGAAGGGGTCGTTCTCGATGGCCAGCGCCACCGTCATCTGGTTGGGCTTCTTGCCCATCTTGCCGGCATTCTCCGCCGCCAGCGCTATCGCCGACTGCAGATACTGCTCGGAAGTGGACAGCACCGCGAACAGATACTTGTAGCCCTTGGTGAACAGCGAGCGCGACGCGCCGTTGGCCTCGACCATCGGCACCTTGTATTTCTCCGTCACCGGCGCGATGGCCTTGGTCAGGCCCGACGAATACGGCCCCAGCATGAACTTGATGCCGTCCTGCTTGATCAGCCGCTCGGCCAGTTCCGCGCCGCGCGCCGGGGTGGATTCATCATCGTAGTATTTCACCGCCAGCTTGCAATTCTTGCCGCCGACATTGACCCCGCCCTTGGCGTTGATCAGCTTGATGGCCAGGTTGTAGCCATTCATGGTGTGCGTGCCGTTGGTGGAATACTTGCCGGTCTTGGAAACAGCCGCGCCCATGGTGATGACGCACTCGGCGGAAGCCACCGAAGCCCCGGCGGCGAGAGCCACCACGGCAGTGGCGGCCAGAAGCCCTTTTCGCAAAATGGTCATGATTTTCAGACCTCCCTCTTGTTATTTGTCACGTGCTCCGGTGGTTGTTTATTGTGACCTTCCGAAGCCCCGTGAACCTCACGCTACTATGGCGAAATGCAACTGGCAAGAAGGCTTTTTCGCCATTGGCCAGATTTGCCTACCAGTCTCATCCCCCCTTCGTCCGTGCCCGGTTCAGGCCCCCACCTGCTCCATGATGCGGTTCATGTAGAGCTGGCGCAGGCGCCGGAACACCGGCCCCGGCTGGCCGCCGCCGATCAGCTTGCCCTCTATCTCCACCACCGGCAGTACGCCCACCGTCGCCGACGACAACAGCGCCTCGTCCGCTTGCAGGGCCTCGTCGGTGGAAAACGGCCGGAGATCCACCTCCAGCCCGTCGGCCTCGGCCAGCTCCAGCAGCACGGAGCGGCGAATGCCCGGCAGGATGCGGCCGCCTTCCGTTTCCAGCGGCCGCGCGACCAGCCTGCCATCCCTTACGATATAGGCGGTGGAAGAAGTGCCCTCGGTCACATTTCCCGCCTCGTCCACCATCCAGCCCTCGAAGGCGCGCTTTTCAACCGCCTGCTGCTTGGCCAGCACCTGGGCCAGCAGGGCGATCGACTTTATGTTGCGCAGCTTCCAGCGCATGTCCTCGACGAATGCCACCGAAACCCCGGTTTCGGCGCGCGGATTGTCAATGATGACCATCTTCTTGGGAAAGGCGCTCATCACCGGCATGGCGCGCCTGGGGAAGGGGAAGTCACGCTCGGCGACGCCGCGCGTCACCTGCGAGTAGATCATTCCCTCGCCGAGCCGGTTGCGGCGGATCAATTCCTCGTGAACAGCCAGGTATTCCTCCGGCGGCAGCGGCCAGCCTATCTCCAGCCCGTCGAGCGAATTGCCCAGCCGCTCGATCATGCGGTCGGCATCCACCAGCCGCCCCCTGACCACCGGCACCACCTCGTATACACCGTCACCGAACAGGTAACCACGATCGAACAGCGAAACCTTCGCCTGCTCCTCGGGAACATATTCCCCATCGACATAGACAATGCGACTCATCCGGGCCCGCCTTTCGACAAATTTTCAACCGCCGCCAGAGTTTCACATTTGCCGCCCCAACTCAACAAATGGATGCAACAGCAGGCCAGGGACAGGCCGGTGGACAACGACAATTGCCCCGCCAGCGGCATGCGTCGATGAGCAAGCGTATCCAGATGATGGAACAGACCCCACGCGCCGGCAAAGGCCCCATGGATACCCACGGATGATAAAATACCAGATGCCAGGCATTCGCAGGCCCCACGCGCGAACAAAGGCTCCATGCGCGGACAAACAGCCCATGCGCGGACAAACACCCACGTCGGACCAGCACCTATGCGCAGGCAAACAGCGGCAAGGGCGCGGCCGTTTCGCCGAATCCCGGGCTGGCATGCGGCTCCCCGGCCCCAACCCCCAAGGCGGCCCGCAGGTCATCGCATATGGCCGCCGCTTCCCGCGGATCGGCGGCCAGCATGTGCAGGTGCAACTCCTCCGCCCCGGCGCGCCCGAGGGCGGCCAGCAATTCATCGACACTGCCATCCAGCACGGCGGGCAACACGCCACAGGCCAGCGCCTCGCGCTCGGAGTCTTCCGGCTGGCCGCTTCCCGGCCTCCGCGCCGCCACGTAAACCGCCCCCGGCAGCAGCGGCGCGCCAGCCAGGCCGTATACGCTGTGGATATAACGCTCCCCGGAAGCGCCGAACCAGTACCAGAAACGATCTCCGGCCCCGGCATCGGGTGAAATGCGGGCCGGGGAGTTGGTCACCCTGCCGCGGGAGGATGATATGGGTGCTGCGTTCTTCATGTGAACATGAATAGAACATTTAGAGACTGTTGTCAAATAAGTTATCCACAGCGAATCATCGGGCATTCATTTTCCACCCCCTTCCCAGCCGCGCCCAATGCCGCTAAAGTCCGCCGGGATTTACCTTCTGAATTCAGGACACTTGGAATCCGGAAAGAAAAATGAAGATCGCCGTCCCCGCGGAACGAGCCGCCGATGAAACCCGCGTCGCCGCCACGCCCTCCGTGGCCGGGGATTACGTGAAGATGGGCCACGAGGTCGTGGTGCAGGCTTCCGCAGGCGCCCGCTCCTTTCATTCCGACGCCGAATACGAGGAAGCCGGGGCCACCATCGCCAGGAGCGCCAAGGAGACCGTCGCCGAGGCTGACGCGGTGTTGACCGTGCGCCGCCCCGCTGATGAGTTGATCGCCGCCATGAAGGAAGGCGCGCTGCTCATCGGGCAGCTCGATCCGTATTCCGACGGCGGCTTCCTCGCCGCTCTCAACAAGCGCAGGATCGCCGCCTTCGCCATGGAGCTGATGCCGCGCATAACCCGCGCCCAGTCCATGGACGTGCTTTCCTCGCAGGCCTCGCTGGCCGGCTACAAGGCGGTCATCGAGGCGGCCAACGTCTTCCCCCGCATCTTCCCCATGATGATGACCGCCGCCGGAACCATTCCGCCGGTCAAGGTGTTCGTCATGGGCGCGGGCGTGGCGGGACTGCAGGCCATCGCCACCGCCCACCGGCTGGGGGCCGCCGTCTCGGCCACCGACGTGCGCCCCGAGGCCGGCGAACAGGTGCGCTCGCTGGGCGGCAAGTTCATCTTCCTCGAGGAGCTGGCCGCCGCCGGCGAAGGCGGCTATGCAAGGGAGCTCACCGACGAGCAGAAGAAGAAACAGGCCGAGCTGGTGGCCGCCCACATCAGGGACATGGACGTGGTCATAACCACCGCCCTCATCCCCGGACGCCCGGCCCCGCAACTGGTCGGCAAGGAGATGGTGGAGAGCATGCGCCCAGGCTCGGTGATCGTCGACCTGGCGGTGGAGCGCGGCGGCAACTGCCCCCTGTCCAAACCCGGCGAGGTGGTCGAGCATGGCGGGGTCAGGATCATCGGCTACACCAACATGGCCGGTCGCGTGCCCGGCAACGCCAGCTCCCTTTACGCCAACAACCTGCGCAACTTCCTCAAGCTGATGCTCTCCGGCGAGGACGGCGCGCTCAACATCGACCGCGGGGACGAGATCATCGCCGGCACATGCATGACCATCGGCGGCGAAACCGTCCACCCGCTGCTGACGGCCGCTCAGGAAGAGGCTGGCGCGGGCAAGGTTGAGCAGGAAGAAGAGAAAAGCGGGCAGAAGGAAAGCGGCGAAAAAGACGCCGAACGGAAAAAGGAAGAGGGCTGAGCATGAGCGACGTTCAGACACTTGCCGAAAAGGCCATGATGGCCGCCGAGGCGGCCCGCGAGGCCGCCGCCGAAGCCGCCAGGTCGGCGGGCGCCGCCCAGGGCTATGCCGAACAGACCATCCAGGCCCTGGGCCAGGGCGCGGGCGCTTCCGCCGGCGACCCCTTCATCTACCTGTTCGCCATATTCGTGCTCGCCATATTCGTCGGCTACTACGTCGTCTGGTCGGTCACCCCGGCCCTGCACACGCCGCTGATGTCGGTGACCAACGCCATCTCCTCGGTCATCATAGTAGGCGCGCTGCTGGCCGTGGGGGCGGGCGCGGCGGTTTCCGGCGCCGCCGCCACCTTCGGCTTCATCGGGCTGGTGCTGGCGGCGGTCAACATCTTCGGCGGCTTCCTCGTCACCCAGCGCATGCTGGCCATGTACAAGAAGAAGAAATAAGGGGGCCGGATCATGTCGCACTCGCTGGCAATATTTCTCTACCTGGTTTCCGGCAGCCTGTTCATCCTCGCCCTGCGCGGCCTGTCGCACCCCGACACCTCGCGCACCGGCAACTATCTCGGCATGGCCGGCATGGCGATCGCCATCGTCACCACCTTGCTGCTCATGCCCTCCTTCGGCTTCGGCGTCCTTGCCCTCATCGTCATTGGGCTGGCCATCGGCGGCGGCGCGGGCGCGGTCATCGCGCGGCGCATCCCCATGACCCACATGCCGCAACTGGTGGCCGCCTTCCACTCGCTGGTCGGGCTGGCCGCCGTCATGGTGGCGGCAGCCGCCCTTTACGCGCCCTCGGCCTTCGGCATCGGCGCGCCGGGCTCCATCAAGACCGCCTCGCTGATCGAGATGAGCCTCGGCGTGGCCATCGGCGCGATCACCTTCACCGGCTCGCTGGTCGCCTTCTCCAAGCTGCAGGGGCTGGTTTCCGGCGCGCCCACCCTGCTGCCCATGCGCCACGCCGTTAACGGCGGGCTGGGGCTGTTGCTGGTGGTGCTGATAATCTATTTCACCACCACCGAGAGCCACGCCGCATTCTGGCTCATCGTGCTCGTCTCATTCGCCCTCGGCGTGTTGCTCATCATCCCCATCGGCGGGGCCGACATGCCGGTCGTGGTGTCCATGCTCAATTCCTATTCCGGCTGGGCCGCCGCCGGCATAGGCTTCACCCTGCACAACGTGGCCCTCATCATCACCGGCGCGCTCGTCGGCTCGTCGGGCGCGATACTCAGCTACATCATGTGCAAGGCCATGAACCGCTCCTTCTTTTCGGTCATCCTCGGCGGTTTCGGGGCCCAGGAGAGCGCCTCCGGCGGCGGCGGCGAGCAGAAGCCGGTCAAGGCCGGTTCGGCGGAGGACGCCGCCTTCATGCTCAAGAACGCCTCCAAGGTCATCATCGTCCCCGGCTACGGCCTCGCCGTGGCCCAGGCCCAGCACGCCCTGCGCGAGATGGCCGACGAGCTGAAGGAGCGCGGCGTGGAGGTCAAGTATGCCATTCACCCGGTGGCGGGCCGCATGCCCGGCCACATGAACGTGCTGCTGGCCGAGGCCCAGGTGCCCTACGAGGAAGTCTTCGAGCTGGAGGACATCAACTCCGAGTTCGCCGATTCCGGCACCGTCGCCTTCGTCATCGGCGCCAACGACATCACCAACCCGCTGGCCAAGGAAGACCCGCAATCGCCCATCTACGGCATGCCGGTGCTGGAGGTGTGGAAGGCCTCCACCGTGATGTTCGTCAAGCGCTCCCTGTCGCCGGGCTACGCGGGCATAGACAACCCGCTGTTCTACCGCGACAACACCATGATGCTCTTCGCCGACGCCAAGAAGATGGTGGAGGACATCATCAAGGCCCTCTGATCCGGAAGGACAAGCCCGCCATGCCGCCAGCCGCCGGCCAGGCCCGCCCCCGCCGCTCCCTGCTATACGTGCCGGGGGCCAACGCGCGGGCGCTGGAGAAGGCGGCGCGGCTGGAGGCCGACGGGCTGATCCTCGACCTGGAGGATTCCGTGGCCCCGGCGGCCAAGGACACGGCACGCCGCCAGATCGGGGAAGCGCTGACCCGCCACGACTACGGCGAACGCGAGATAATCATCCGCGTCAACGACCCGGCAAGCGAGTGGTTCGCCGCCGACGTGGAAATGGCCCGCGCCGCCCGCCCCCACGCGCTGCTGCTGCCCAAGGTGAACGGCCCTGGTGACATCGCCCGGCTGGCCGCGGAACTGGAGGGCGCCGGGATCGCCATCTGGGCCATGATGGAAACGCCGCTGGCCATGCTCGCGGCCCGCGACATAGCCGCCGCCGCGCGTGAACATCCGCTGGTGGCGCTGGTCATGGGAAGCAATGACCTCGGCAAGGAAACCGGCGCATCACTCGATGGTGGCCGCGCTTTCTTCATCCCCTGGCTGATGACCGTGATCGCCGCCGCCCGCGCCTTCGGCCTTGCCGCCATCGACGGCGTGTTCAACGACTTTCACGATGCGGAAGGGCTGCGCGCCGAATGCCGCCAGGGACGCAAGATGGGCTTCGACGGCAAGACCCTCATCCACCCTTCCCAGATAGCCGCCGCCAACGAGGCATTCTCCCCCACGCGGGAAGAGATCGCCCGCGCGCGGGCCATCGTCGCCGCCTTCGACAGGCCGGAAAACGCCGATGCCGGGGTCATCGCCATGGAAGGCGAAATGGTCGAGCGCCTGCACCTGGAGAAGGCCCGCCAACTGCTGGAGGTGGCGCGCATCCTGAACCTCGCCTGACGCACCTCCGACCAATGTTGAATGCCAATGCTCTGGCAGGCGGCGCGGGTTTGTATTAGGCTTTTCAGGAATCAAGAACAATGCGCAACCGTTACGGGAGTAACGACAATGGCCAATCCGGACCTGCGCGAAAGGCGGCCCCTGTCGCCGCATCTCCAGATATACCGCCCGCGCCTGACCATGGTGATGTCCATCATGCACCGCATCACCGGGGCGGCGCTCTATTTCGCCACCCTGCTGGCCATCTGGTGGCTGGTCGCGCTGGCCAGCGGCCCGGCCTATTTCTCCTTCGTTGACGGGCTGCTCGGCTCGTGGCTCGGGCTGGCGGTGCTGGTCGCCGCCCTCTATGCCCTGTTCCATCACATGCTGGGCGGCATCCGCCACCTCATATGGGACAACGCCCAGGCCCTTTCCATTGCCTCGGCAAACCGCATGAACCTGCTGTCGCTGGCCGTCTCCGCCGCGCTCACCGTTCTTGTCATAATCGCCGCCATAGCCGCCAACTGAAGGGGAGCAAGGAGCATGGCCAGGACTTTCGCCACACCATTGCGCCGCGCCAAGGGGGCGGGCAGCTCCCACGAGGGCGTCGGTCATTTCCGCAGCCAGCGGCTGACCGCCATAGCCTCCATCGTCATGGCCATCCTTGCCCTGCTGGTGGCGATATTCGTCGGCGGACGCGATTACGCGGAGGCGCGCCAACTGCTCGCTCACCCGATCATCGCCGGAACCATGGCCCTTGCGGTGGGGGTCTTTGTCTGGCACATGATCATCGGCATGCAGGTGATAATCGAGGACTACGTGCACAATCCGGTGATAAAGCTCTCCCTGCTCATCGCCAACCTGCTCTTCGGCCTGCTGGTATTCGCCCTCGCGGCTGTCTCCATCGCCGTCATCGCCGTCGGCCACGTCCCTTCCGGAGCATGAGCCTGAAATGACCGCCAATTCCTCCCACGAAATCGAGGGCTCGAGCCCCGTCACCTCCTTCGCGGTGGGCGGACGCGCCTATGACGTCACCGAGCACATATACGACGTGGTCATAATCGGCGCCGGCGGCGCCGGGCTGCGCGCCGTCGTCGGCTGCGCCCGCGCCGGGCTCAAGACCGCCTGCCTGACCAAGGTCTTCCCCACCCGCTCGCACACCGTCGCCGCCCAGGGCGGCATAGCCGCCAGCCTCGGCAACATGGGCCCCGACGACTGGCGCTGGCACATGTATGACACCGTCAAGGGCTCCGACTGGCTGGGCGACCAGGACGCCATAGAATACCTCGCCCGCAACGCCCCGCAGGCCGTATACGAGCTGGAGCACTGGGGCACCCCATTCTCGCGCACCGAGGAAGGCCGCATCTACCAGCGCCCCTTCGGCGGCATGACCACCCGTTTCGGCGAGGGCCCGCCCGCCCAGCGCACCTGCGCCGCCGCCGACCGCACCGGCCACGCCATGCTCCACACCATGTATGGCCAGGCCCTCAAGCACCGCGCCGAGTTCTTCATCGAGTATTTCGCCCTCGACCTGATAATGGACGACGAGGGCGTCTGCCGCGGCGTCATGGCGCTCAACATGGACGACGGCACCATTCACCGCTTCCGCGCCCATGCCGTCATCATGGCCACCGGCGGCTACAACCGCGTCTATTTCTCCTGCACCTCGGCCCATATCTGCACCGGCGACGGCACCGCCATGGTCATGCGCGCCGGGCTGCCCACCCAGGACATGGAGTTCGTGCAGTTCCACCCCACCGGCATCTACGGGGCCGGCGTGCTGATAACCGAGGGCGTGCGCGGCGAGGGCGGTTATCTCACCAACTCGCAGGGCGAGCGCTTCATGGAGCGTTACGCGCCCCACGCCAAGGATCTTGCCTCGCGCGATGTCGTCTCGCGCGCCATGACCATGGAAATCCGCGAGGGCCGCGGCGTCGGCAAGCACGCCGACCACATCCACCTGCACCTCGATCACCTGGGGCCGGAGGTCATAGCCGAGCGCCTGCCGGGCATATCCGAATCGGCGCGCATATTCGCCGGTGTCGATGTCACCCGCGAGCCCATCCCCGTCATACCCACCGCCCATTACAACATGGGCGGCATACCCACCACATTTCACGGCGAGGCCATATGCCCGCGCGACGGCGACCCGGACGCCACCGTCCCCGGCCTCTTCGCCTGTGGCGAGGCGGCCTGCGCCTCGGTGCACGGGGCCAACCGCCTGGGCTCCAACTCGCTTACCGACCTCGTGGTGTTTGGCCGCGCCGCCGCCCAGCGGGTGGCCGAAACGGTAAAAGCCGGCGCGCCCCACAGGGAGCTGCCCGCCCGCACCGGGCTGGAGACGCTGGAGCGCCTCGATGCCCTGCGTCACGCCAGCGGCTCCACCCGCACCGCCGAGCTGCGGCTCTCCATGCAGAAGACCATGCAGGAGCATTGCGCCATATTCCGCGAGGGGCCGTCGTTGACCGAGGGCATGGAGAAAATCACCCAGGTGTGGAAAGGCATGGACGACATAGCCATCAGCGACCGCTCGCTGATATGGAACACCGACCTCGTGGAGGCGCTGGAGATGGGCAACCTCGTCCTCAACGCCGTGGTCACCATGAAGTCGGCGCTGGAGCGCCACGAAAGCCGCGGCGCCCACGCCCGCGAGGATTATCCCGAGCGCGACGACGAACAGTGGATGAAGCACACCCTGTCATGGGCCGACGAGGGCAAGCACTCCGCGCGCCTCGATTATCGCCCGGTGCATGCCTATACCCTGAGCGACGAGGTGGAATACATCCCGCCGAAAGAGAGGGTTTATTGAGGGGCTGTCATGGTTCAGTTCACCCTGCCAAAAAATTCCGCCCCCGTCAGCGGCAAGACCTGGCCGAAACCCGAAGGGGCCAGCCGGGTCAAGGAATTCCGCATCTACCGCTATGACCCGGAAAGCGGCTCCAACCCGCGCATCGACACCTATTTCGTCGATCTCGACGATTGCGGCCCCATGGTGCTCAACGCCCTGCTGTGGATCAAGGACAACGTCGATTCCACCCTCACCTTCCGCCGCTCCTGCCGCGAGGGCATCTGCGGCTCCTGCGCCATGAACATAGACGGCGAGAACTCCCTCGCCTGCATCAAGCCCATCGAGGACGTGAAGGGGCCGGTGAAGGTATACCCGCTGCCCCACATGAGCATCATCAAGGACCTGGTGCCCGACCTTACCTTGCTCTACGCCCAGCACCGCCTCATCGAGCCGTGGCTGAAGACCGACACCTACCCGCCGCGCCGCGAATGGCTGCAATCGAAGGAAGAGCGCGCCCGCCTCGATGGCCTCTACGAATGCATCCTGTGCTTCTGCTGCGCCACCTCGTGCCCCTCCTACTGGTGGAACTCCGACCGCTACCTCGGCCCCGCCGTGCTCCTGCAGGCGCGCCGCTGGATCGCCGACTCGCGCGACGAGGCAACCGGCGAGCGGCTCGACGAGCTGGACGACCCCTTCCGCCTGTTCCGCTG
>CAZXTT010000288.1:0-2333 GCA_964643775.1 uncultured Rhizobiaceae bacterium
TGCGCCGCGCCCATCCGGCGCGCCGCAAGCGCCGCGGGCGGCCCTGCGGCCAGGGGGCGAAGGAGTGTGAAGTCATCGAGCCATCCCCGCTTGTTCGAGCATCAGCCAAAGCAAAGCCGCAAAAGCGCGGCCAAGTCAACCGGAGCCGGCAGAATGGTAAACATCACGGCATGCTGACGGCAATGTTATCAGGGGCCCATGACAAGTGAAAACAGCGCGCTGGCTTTTGCAATATGATGCAGGTCACATAAATTACCGACGGCTTGTTCCATATGCGCTCACATGCAAGGAAGCGCCGGGGACGAACAGGAAAGGACGACCATTCATGCGACAGGATATGAAAAGATACTGGATTTCCACCGTGGCGGTCATGCCGCTGGCGCTGGGCATGGCCTCGGGCGGCGTCATGCTGGCGGTCACCGCCTTGCCAGCGGCCACGGCGCAGGCACAGGGGATGAATCCCTGTAATCCCTGTGCGGCCAGGATACCGCTTTCGCCCTGCAATCCATGCAATCCGTGCGCGGCGAAAATCCCCCTGTCGCCGGAAAATCCCTGCGCTGCGAAAAAGGCGATGAACCCGTGCAACCCGTGCGCGGCGAAGAAAATGATGAAGAGCCCGTGCAATCCCTGCGCGGCGAAAAAGGCGATGAACCCGTGCAACCCATGCACGGCGAAGAAAATGATGAAGAGCCCGTGCAATCCCTGCGCGGCGAAAAAGACGATGAACCCGTGTAACCCGTGCGCGGCGAAGAAAATGATGAAGAGCCCATGCAATCCCTGCGCGGCGAAGAAGACGATGAAGTCGGGCGAGGCGGGGATGGAAAAGGAGATGAAAAATCCCTGCAATCCTTGCGCGGCGAAAAAGCGCAAGACGGTTTCCGACGAGCAGGCCCGCGCCATTGGCAGGCAGCTCATGGACAAGTGGCCGCAAGCCTATCGCGGCGGCGCTCACTGGGCGGCCGGCAAGGACTGGAACAAGTGGAAGAGCTTCGTGACCGGCCCCTATGTCGCCGAAACCCATGGCGGGCGTTACGTGGTCAACATGGCCAACGGGATCGGCGCGCAGGCCTACGGACAGTTCGACAAGCTCAAGCGCATGCCGGTCGGCGGCACCGTGGTCAAGCCGTCGTTCACCATCGGCATGGACGGCAAGGGCGAGCCGGGGCCGCTGTTCATCATGGAGAAGATGAAAAAGGGCTGGAACAAGGAAACCGGCGACTGGCGCTACGCCATGATAATGCCCGGCGGCAAGACCTACGGGGTGACCAGGGGGGTCAACTCGGCCGGCATGAGTTTTTGCCACGAATGCCACGCGGGGGCGGAGGAAAACGACTTCCTGTTCTTCGCCGACGAGAAATACCGCGTGAAATGAACCGCCTGGACGATGCCGGGCGGCCCGCGCGCCGCCCTGCGCATTTCCTGGCCCTCATGACCATGGCAATGATGGCCATCGCCGTGACGCAATCACCGGCCAGGGCCGGGGACACCGGCCGGTTGCGTGGCGCGGCCCAGGTGATTGACGCAACAAGGCTGGTGATCCGGGGGCGCACGATAATTCTGGCCGGGATAATCGCCCCTTCCTTGCAATCTCCCTGCCTGTGGAAGGGCAGGCGGCGCATGAACTGCGGCCGCATGGCCCGCGCCGCCCTCATGGACCTGACCGCCGGGGCAACCGTCACCTGCGGCAGGGATGCCGCCCTGGGCGGCTGGCGCTGCCGGGTTGGTGGCTATGACCTGGGCGAGGGAATGATCCACGCCGGCTGGGCGCTGCCCGCCCCGTCGGCCCCTCCCGCATGGCGGGCGCAAGGCGAAGAAGCGCGGCGCGACAGGCGCATGCTGTGGCAGGCCCGCGCCTTGAACGGAAAGAGCTTCATGGAAATCCTGCTCACGCGCCGCCGGCAATAATTGCAGCGCCAAGCACGCCGTGGGGCCGGATCATGCCGCAGCGCAGAAAGGGCCACAGCCGTCACACGTCTAGCAGCTCGTCGTCCACGAACTCGGCGCGTTCGCTTATGAAGGCGAAGCGGGCTTCCGCCCTGGTTCCCATGAGGCGGTTTATGGTGTCTGCCGTGGCGTCGCGTTCCTCGTCGAGGATCACCACCTTGAGGAGGGTGCGATTGCCGGGGTCCATGGTGGTTTCCTTCAGTTGCGCCGGCAGCATTTCGCCCAGGCCCTTGAAGCGCGAGATCTCTACCTTGCCGCGGCCGTTGAACTGCTCGGCCAGCAGGCGCTCCTTGTGTTCGTCGTCGTGGGCATAGGCGCTGTTGGCCCCCTGGGTGATGCGGTATAGCGGCGGCACGGCCAGGTAGAGGTGGCCGTTCTCGATGAGGCCG
>CAZXTT010000289.1:0-2595 GCA_964643775.1 uncultured Rhizobiaceae bacterium
GCTCGAAGGGGCAAAGCCTGATGTATTCCCGCAAGGCCTGGCGCACGGCGGGCAATACCGGGACGAGCCGCTCCTTCCCCCCCTTGCCGGTGACGCGCAGCATGTCGGCCTTGTCCCCGGCCAGCGGGCGCGCCTGTTCCAGCGTCAGCGACAGCGCCTCGGATATGCGCAGCCCGCAGCCATAGAGCAGCGCCAGCACCGCCACGTCACGCGCCGCCACCCACGGCGGCCTGTGCTCGTCGCCGCCCGATGCCGCGTCGAGCGCCTTGCGGGCCTCGCGGGGGCTAAGCGGATGCGGCAGGGCCTGAGCGATGCGCGGGCCGGAGAGGGCCGACAGGGCCGGGTTGTCGATGCCGTGGCGGCGCGCCAGCCACCTGTATAGCCCGCGCAGGCTGGAGAGCTTGCGGGCGATGGTGCGCGGGCCGTCCCCCTCCTTGCGCCGCGCCGCCAGAAAGGCGCGGAAATCAACGGGCCGCAGGGCCGCCAGCTCGTCGAGCCCCGCCGCCTTGCCCAGGTAGCCTTGCAGGAACTTCCCGAACTGGGCGATGTCGCGGCCATAGGCCTCGATGGTCTTGCCGCTGGCGCGCCGCCCCCCTTGCAGGTGGGCGAGGTAATCGCCGGCGACGGCCGCCGCGTCGGGGGCCAGCGAAAACAGGGCCATTTGCTCGTCGCTGTTCATCAGGGTCTGGTCCGTCATGCTCTGGACTTGCCGGCGCAAAATGGCCACAACTCACCCATGGGCGAGGAAAGGACAAGAATTGCCGACGTGCTCTTTCCCTTGCGGCTCGATCACCCCTATTCATACCGCCTGCCGCGTGGAGAAAGGGTAAACGAGGGCCAATGGGTGCGGGCGCAGATAGGCCCACGCACGGAAACTGGCGTCGTCTGGCAAGTGCGCGATGAAGCACCCCCCGGCGGGCAGCCGGGCGGCGTGCCCGGAGGCAGGCTCAAGCCCATATCGGAAATCCTCGACCTGCCGCCCATGCGCCCCGTGCAGCGGCGCTTCATCGAATGGCTGGCCGACTATTACCTGGCCGAGAAGGGGGCGGTGCTGCGCCTGTGCATGGCCGCCCGCAAGGCCTTCCTGCCGCCGCGCGAGCTGGCCGTGTGGCAAGTCTCCGGCAAGCAACCGCAACGCCTCACCGCGCAGCGCGAGAAGGTGCTGAATACGGCCCGCGCCAACCCGCCGCTGACCACCGGCGAACTGGCGCGGCTGGCCGGGGTTTCCACCTCGGTGGTGCGCGGGCTGGCCGAAACGGGAGCGCTGAGCGCCGCCTCGCGGCCCAAGGATGCGCCCTTCGAACCCCCCGACCTTTCGCCCCACCTCGCCAAGCGCCTCTCCGGCGAGCAGCAGGAGGCCGCCGACGCCCTGCGCGAAGCGGTGCGCGGGGGCGGCTTTTCCGTCACCCTGCTCGACGGCGTAACAGGCTCGGGCAAGACGGAGGTATATTTCGAGGCCATGGCCGAGGCGCTGGCCGGCGGCGGGGAAAGCGGGCAGGTGTTGCTGCTGCTCCCGGAGATAGCCCTCACCGGCCAGTTCATGCGCCGCGTCGCCGAGCGCTTCAACGCCCGGCCCGCGGAATGGCACTCCGACATGAGCGCCGCCGCCCGCGCCCGCGTCTTCCGCGGCGTCGCCTCCGGCAAGGCCCGCATCGTCGTCGCCGCCCGCTCCGGGCTGTTCCTGCCGTGGCGGAGCTTGCGCCTGATCGTCGTCGACGAGGAGCACGAGAGCGCCTACAAGCAGGAAGGCGGCGTCCCCTATCATGGCCGCGACATGGCGGTGCTGCTGGGCTCGCTGGGCGGGTTCCCGGTGGTGCTGTCCTCGGCCACCCCTTCCCTCGAGAGCCTGGTTAACGCCGAAAACGGCCGCTATGGCCATCTCACCCTGCGACGGCGTCACGGCAAGGCGCTGTTGCCGGAAATCAGCCTCATAGACATGCGCGAACACGCCCCGGCGAGCGGCGAGTGGCTCTCGACGCCGCTGGTCGAGGCGGTGAGCGAGACGCTGGAGAAAGGCCGGCAGGCGCTGCTTTTCCTCAACCGGCGCGGCTACGCGCCGCTGACCCTGTGCCGCGCCTGCGGCCAGCGGCTGCAATGCCCCCATTGCAGCGCCTGGCTGGTGCAGCATCGCTTCAGGAACATCCTCATGTGCCACCACTGCGGCCACCAGCAGCCGCTGGCAAATACCTGCCCCTCCTGCGGGGCCGAGGGCAAGATGGCCGCCGTCGGCCCCGGCGTCGAGCGGCTGGCCGAGGAGGCGGGGGGGCGCTGGCCCGATGCCCGCGTAGCCGTGCTGTCGTCCGACCTGCAGGGCGGAGCGCGCCTCAAGGAGCTGCTGGAGGCGGTGGCGCGGGGCGAATACGACATCATCATCGGCACCCAACTGGTGGCCAAGGGTCACCACTTCCCCAACCTGGCGCTGGCCGGGATAGTCGATGCCGACCTGGCGCTGGAGAACGCCGACCCGCGCGCCGGCGAGCGCACCTGGCAATTGCTGGCCCAGGTGGCCGGGCGCGCCGGGCGCGCCGAGCACAGCGGCCGCGCCCTCGTCCAGACGTGGCTGGCCGATCATCCCCTGATGCGGGCGCTGGCGGC
>CAZXTT010000290.1:0-1886 GCA_964643775.1 uncultured Rhizobiaceae bacterium
GCAGGCATCCCCCGCCATCCCGCTTGGCCATCATGCGGGCGAAGGCGGCGCGTTGCTCCAGTTTCTTGTGGGTTGCTCCATTGAGCGGATATATCACCGCGCCAATGGATATGGTGCAATGCACCTTGCGCCCATGCACCATCATCGGCTTTTCCAGCTCCGCCAGCAGCAACTCCCCAAAACGGTGCGCCTCGTGCTCGCTGTCCACCACCGCCGCCACGGCGAATTCATCTCCATCCAGGCGGCATACGACCGAATCACTGCCAGCGATTTTCTCTATCCGCCGGGCGATTATCAGCAACAGCTCATCAGCCGTCTCATAGCCATTGGAGCTGCTTATCTTCTTGAACTCATCGACATCGACATGCAGCAGGGCAACCAGCCGCTTTTCCCTGTCCGCCTGCACGAACAGTTCATTCAGCAGGGAGGAAAAGCGCACCCGGTTAGGCAGGCCGGTAAGCAGGTCAATGCCGGACATGGCCTTGAGCTGGCGGCTGGCGTCAGCGGCCATCATGCGATAGGCATAAAAGGCAACCGCCCCCATGAGCAGCAATCCCAGCAGGCCGACCATTATCACCCGCCGTGCCCGCCCCATCATCAGGGCCTTGAAAATGCTCTGATCAACCGTCGCCTCGAGATGGGCCACCACCTTGCCACGGGCGTTGCGAATGGCCACCGTAACCCTGTCCCGGTGCGGGTTATCCTGCCGGAAGATGCCCATCAGCTGACCGGCAATACCCCCGCTGACATGAAGCTGATCTTTATCTGAAGTGATCTTGATGACATCCTTGCGCTCACCCTGCACAGGCACAATGGAAACCTCCAGGGCGTTATATTGCCGCGCTTCTCTCTTCAGGTGAGAATAGAAATCCTCCGCCTTGTCACCGCGGGACAAGTCATGCGCTATTTCGGGATATTCCTCGCCCAGGTGCTCAGCCCAGTCCTGCATGCGGATCAGGGCGCTCTTGTGCAGGTAGTAGCTTACGCCATCGTTGGCGACGCGCCCTCCCAGCATGTAAACGCCGGAAAAAATCGCCACCACCCAGATGACAAGCAGCCATGCGGGCCATTTGTAAATGCGGAAATTCAACACCCTACTCACCTCCCCAGCGCCAGCCCGCCTGCCCCCGGTATGCTGCCAGCAAGGTTCCGTTTGCATGCAACAATAACTTGCGGGTGTAAAATATCGGTAAATAGCGGAAAATATTAAGTTTTGACCAAAAACCACCATGCGCCAACGTGAGCGCCGGGCTTCAAGGCCCTTCTCCAGGCAAGCGGGCAAGACCGCGCCTTCCGGCCGTCACCCTTCCCCAGCCCTTTCGCGCATGGCCTTTTGCACTTTCTCGAATGCCCGCACCTCTATCTGGCGGATGCGCTCGCGCGACACGCCGAATTCCTTCGACAGCTCCTCCAGCGTCAGCGGCGGCTCACGCAGGCGGCGGGCCTCGAAAATTCGCCGCTCGCGCTCGTTCAGTTCGTCCATGGCCTCGCGCAGCATCCGCATGCGCAACTGGTGTTCCTGCTTTTCGGCCAGCCTCTCTTCCTGGTTTTCCTCCTCGTCCACCAGCCAGTCCTGCCACTCGCCGCCGCCATCGCCGTCGGAGCGCAGCGGCGCGTTGAGCGAGGCGTCGCCGGCCAGCCGCCGGTTCATCGACACCACGTCCTCCTCCGGCACCCCCAGCCGCTCGGCTATCTGCTTCACCTGGTCGGGCTTCAGGTCGCCATCGTCGAGCGCCTTTATCTGGCCCTTGAGCTTGCGCAGGTTGAAGAACAGCTTCTTCTGGCTGGCCGTGGTGCCCATCTTGACCAGCGACCACGAGCGCAGGATGTATTCCTGTATGGCCGCCTTGATCCACCACATGGCATAGGTGGCGAGCCGAAAGCCC
>CAZXTT010000291.1:0-2740 GCA_964643775.1 uncultured Rhizobiaceae bacterium
AACCCTTCGGGCGTCAAATACCCTGCATCTCAAGGGTTTTTTGTCCACCGGCATAGGGCCACTATTGCCGGCGGACAAAAAGCCCTTGATATTTTGGCTATTTGACGCTGGCATCCATGCATTTATTGAGACCAGACCCTAAGGACATGCATTTATTGAGTCCAGACCCTGGATGGTGGCATGACAGGATGAGTTTTTTTCAATGTTTTGTCCTTGCGGTTATGAGAGCAAGTCTATTACATGACGGGAAAGAATGGAGAGCACCTTTTTGGGAAAAAACGGAGCATGAAAGAACAACTGATTGACAGGCTGCGCGACAAAACGGCTGTTATCGGCATTGTGGGGCTGGGGTATGTAGGGCTGCCGCTGATGCTGGGGTATGCGCGCGCTGGCTACCAGGCGCTGGGGCTTGATATCGACCAGGCCAAGGCGGATATGCTCAACAAGGGCGAAAGCTATATTGAGCACATTTCTTCCGACAGGGTTGCCGAGGCGCGCGAAAAGGGGCTTGTCGAGGCAACCACGGATTTTTCCCGCGCCAAGGAGGCCGACGCGCTCATCATATGCGTGCCCACGCCGCTGGACGAGCACCGTGAGCCGGACTTGCGCTTTGTCATAGGCACGCTGGAGAACCTGCTGCCGCATTTGCGCGAGGGGCAGGTTGTTTCGCTGGAGAGCACCACATGGCCCGGCACCACGGAAGAAGTGCTGCGCCCCATGCTGGAAGAGCGTGGCTTTGTCATCGGCGAAAACTTTTTCCTCGTCTATTCGCCGGAACGCGAGGATCCGGGAAATCCCCACTTCGGCACCAGTGACATTCCCAAGGTATGCGGCGGCTCTACACCTGCCTGCCTGGAAGTAGGCAAGGCGCTTTATGAGCAGATCGTGGTGAAGGTGGTGCCTGTCAGCTCCACCCGCGCGGCCGAGCTGACCAAGCTGCTGGAAAACATCCACCGGGCCGTCAACATCGGGCTGGTCAACGAAATGAAGGTCGTGGCCGACCGCATGGGGCTGGACATTCACGAGGTCATCCGCGCCGCCGCCACCAAGCCCTTCGGCTTCGTGCCCTATTATCCCGGCCCCGGGCTGGGCGGGCACTGCATTCCCATCGATCCCTTCTACCTGACCTGGAAGGCGCGCGAATATGGCGTGCATACCCGCTTCATCGAGCTGGCCGGCGAGATAAACTCATCCATGCCAGACTACGTGGTGGACAAGGTCATTCGCGGGCTGAATGGTCACCGGAAGGCGGTCAATGACAGCCGCATCCTGGTGCTGGGTATCGCCTACAAGAAAAACGTCGATGACATGCGTGAATCCCCTTCCGTGGTGCTTATGGAAAAGCTGCGTGATCTCGGGGCGGAGGTTGCCTACCATGACCCCCATGTGCCGGTCTTTCCGCGCATGCGCAGGCACCACTTTGATCTTGCCAGCATTGAACTGTCGCCGGAAACGCTTGAGAAGTTTGACTGCGTGCTGCTGGCCACGGATCATGACTGCTTCGACTATGACATGATCCGCCGGCACGCCATCCTCATCATCGATACGCGCGGACGCTACCCCGCTGATCTGGCCAATGTCGTGAAGGCATGAGCTTGCCAGGCGCGGGGTGGCATGCTCAATCGCAACACCACCCCAGGGTGGTGATGGTAAAATCCAACAAGTAAAAGCTGATATTATAAGTAAGTTTTCGACTTGCCGCTACACCGCATTGTAATGCAAATCTGCTTGCAATTTTCCCTGATTTTACCATTTCTCTATTATGTGTTGACATTTTTACCCGTTGGGATAGAAATCGGTTTGGCCGGGGGAGTGGCGAGCGGCTGTCCATATGAGTGAACAGATATCAAAGAGCTGCCTTGGCGGTGTGCTTGCCCCGGACGTGCGGTGGTTTGCTGTTCATACCCTGCCACACAAGGAAAGCGGAGCGGAAAGCCACCTGAAGAATCAGTCATTCACGACTTTTCTGCCCCGCATTCGCAAGACCGTGCGTCATGCACGCCGCTTTCATACAAAACTGGCTCCCTTGTTTCCCCGCTATCTGTTCGTCGCTCTGGACCTTGAGCGTGATCAGTGGCGCTCTGTAAATGGCACCTATGGCGTGGCGCGGCTGGTAATGCAGCATGACCGCCCCCTGCCGGTTCCGCGCGGCGTGGTGGAGAGTCTTATCGCCGTTGCGGATGACGATGGTTGCGTGCATCTGGATCGCGGCGGCAACTTGCGTCCGGGGCAGAAGGTATTGATAGAAGGTGGCCCGCTGGCGGATCATTTCGCCATTATCGAACATCTGGATGAAAAGGGCAGGGTCGCCCTGCTGCTGGAACTGATGGGGCGGAAAGCCCGCGTGCATGTATCGGCGGAAGCCTTGCGTCCTGTTAGGTAAGGCTAGGCCGTACACCCATAAAATTCTCCAAGGGGGTAGCCAAAAGGGGGCAAATCAGATTCATTGTTGGCAAAGGAGGGCTTTGCCATGGGACGCTATGATCTGACGGATTTCGAATGGAGTGTTATCGAGCCGGTGCTTCCGCGAAAGTCGCGGGGTGTTCCGCGTGTGGACGACCGACGGGTTTTGAACGGTATTTTCTGGGTGTTGCGCACAGGCGCGCCATGGGCTGATCTCCCGAAGCGCTACGGGCCTTATACGACCTGTTACAATCGCTTTCGTCGTTGGACGAAGGCTGGCATTTGGGATCAGATAATGGACGCAATTACAGAGGCTTATGATGGCAAAATACAGATG
>CAZXTT010000292.1:0-1559 GCA_964643775.1 uncultured Rhizobiaceae bacterium
GAATTCGCCGCCCACGAGCTGGGCATGGACGTGCTGGTGGAAAGCCACGACGCCCGCGAACTGGCCCGCGCCCTGAAACTGCGCACCCCGCTGATGGGCGTGAACAACCGCAACCTGAAGACCTTCGAGGTAAGCCTAGACGCCACCGTGGAGCTGGCGAAAATGGTGCCGCCGGAGCGCCTGCTGGTAGCCGAAAGCGGCATCTTCACCCCTGCCGACATCCGCCACCTGCAGCAGGCCGGCGCAAGGGCCTTCCTCGTCGGCGAAAGCCTGATGAGGCAGAAGGACGTGGAAGCAGCGACAAGGGAGTTGCTGGCGGTGTGAATATCTCTTACCCACCGCAGCTTTGGGGCTCTGACCCAGACCTGAATGGTCATGCAATGTCAATCGCCTACCCACTTCCCGCCAGACTTGCGGGAGGCACTGGGCGCTGGCATGACCATCCCTCCCTTCGTCATTGCCGGGCTTGACCCGGCAATCCAGAATTATACATGATTTCAATGCTTTGCTGGATGCCAGGGTCAAGCCCGAGCATGACGAATGGAATGGGGAACATTCAAGCCCGGCGATGACCACAGGAAATATTCAAGCCCGGCGATGATGGGCGAAGAAAGCGCCTTGTTCGGCATCCAGGGTTCGGTGGGTGGGAGTTGCATTGATGCCGTATTGATACCATAATGGTGACGGCTATCGGGACAAGGAGATTGCCATGCCGGCCATTACCTTGAAGAACATTCCTCCGGATATCTACGAGCGCCTGAAGGAGGCGGCGCGGGCGCATCATCGTTCGCTCAACAGCGAGATCATCAACTGCCTCGAGGCCGCCCTGAAGCCGCGGCGGGTTTCGCCCGCGGAGCGGCTGGAGCGTTTGCGCAGGCTGCGCGAGGATGTCTCTCCGGCCCGCGTCAGCGCCGCGGACATACGAAAGGCGATCGATGAAGGGCGGCCATGATCGTCGCCGACACCAACATCATCTCCTACCTGGCACTGCCTTGTGAATATACCGCGCTGGCCGAGCGTCTGTTGCTGGCCGAGCCCGAGTGGGTCGCGCCGCTGCTGTGGCGCAGCGAGTTTCGCAACGTGCTGGCGCTTTACATGCGCAAGGGCCTGATCACGCTGGAGAAGGCCCTCGCCATCCTCGCCGAGACGGAGGCCATGTTTTCTGGCCGGGAATACGAGGTTTCTTCCCTCGATGTCATGGCGCTGGTAAAGGAAAGCAATTGCTCGGCATATGATTGCGAGTTCGTGGCCCTGGCCCAGGGGCTGGGCATCAGGCTGGTGACGATGGACAAACGGCTGGCGCGCGACTTTCCCGAAACCGTGCTGCTCCTGGCGGAGCTGGACTTGTGAGCCATTGACAGGCGATATGACATGACGCTGAAGAGCAAGCTGGCCGTTATGGCGGCCCTGTTCGTCGGGCTGCCCGAGGTGATGATCTACATCGCCCGCCAGGCGTTGCCCGGTGCTTCCTCGTGGCAGGTCGCGTTGCTGGTGGCCGGGGAATATGTCCTGCTGGGGGTGCTGCTGTGGGTATTGCTGCCGCCGCGCCGCCCGTGGCG
>CAZXTT010000293.1:0-5488 GCA_964643775.1 uncultured Rhizobiaceae bacterium
GCCGCGGGCGCCGACGAGCTGTGCTTTCTCGACATCACCGCCTCGCACGAGAACCGCGGCATAATCCTCGACGTGGTGCGCGAGACCGCCGAGCAGTGCTTCATGCCGCTGACCGTCGGCGGCGGGGTGCGCGAGCCGGAAGACATCCGCCGCCTGTTGCTGGCCGGGGCCGACAAGGTGTCGATAAACACCGCCGCCGTGTTCAACCGCGAGCTGGTGCGCGAGGCGGCGGAGAAATTCGGCTCGCAGTGCATCGTCATAGCCATTGACGCCAAGCGGGTGTCGGGCGAGGGAGAGGAGCCCCGCTGGGAGATATTCACCCACGGCGGGCGCAAGCCCACCGGCATCGACGCGGTGGAATACGCCCGCGAGGTGGTCGCCCTGGGGGCGGGGGAAATCCTCCTCACATCCATGGACCGCGACGGCACCGGCATCGGCTTCGACATAGAGCTGACGCGCGCCATAGCCGACGCGGTGAGCGTGCCGGTCATCGCCTCCGGCGGGGTGGGCAACCTCGACCACATGGTGGAGGGCATAAGGGACGGCCACGCCACGGCGGTGCTGGCCGCCTCGATATTCCATTTCGGCACCTATTCCATCCCCGAAACCAAGCGCTACATGACCGCCCACGGTGTGCCCATGCGGCTCGACGGCATCGGGGAGGAAACAGCCGGGGAAGCGAAAGAGGGGGCGTGAGATGAAGGCGGAAAAGAAAAAGGCGGTGCGCAAGGCAGTGGAAAAGATGAACAACGGCGAGATAGCCGCCGACAACCGGCTGGAGGTGCTCGACGCCCTGATCGCCGTGCTGGAGGAGCGCCGCGACGCCGATCCCGGCAAGTCATACACCGCAAGGCTGCTGGCCGGCGGACGCCACAAGGCGGCCAAGAAGCTGGGCGAGGAGGGCGTCGAGCTGGCGCTGGCGGTGGTCGATGGCAAGAAGCGCGAGGTGCGCGCCGAGGCGGCGGACGTGCTCTATCACTTCCTCGTCTGCCTGATGGCGCGCAAGATAGGCTTCGCCGAGGTCATGGAAGAGCTGGAGGGGCGCTTCGGCCTCTCCGGGCTGGAGGAAAAGGCCTCGCGCAAGGAAGGCTGAAGCGCCAGGGGCCACGGACGCCCGTCAGCGCATGACGCCGGGCGGAGGACGCCGATGAGCGACATTTCACCATACAGCCGCTTCGACCGCCGCCAGTGGGCCGCCCTGCGCGCCGGCACGCCGCTGACCCTGACCCCGGAGGACATAGAGGACGTGCGCGGCCTTTGCGTGCGGCTGGACATCGAGGAGGTGGAGAGCATCTACCTTCCGCTGTCGCGGCTGCTGAACCTGCACGTGGCGGCTTCGCAGAAACTGTTCGCGGCGCGCCGCGAGTTCCTCGGCGGCGACGGGCGCAAGACGCCCTTCATCATCGGGCTGGCCGGCTCGGTGGCGGTGGGCAAGTCAACCACGGCGCGCATACTGGTCAAGCTGCTGAAGCGCTGGCCGGATCATCCCAAGGTGGAGCTGCTGCCGACGGATGGTTTCCTGCTGCCCAACGCCGAGCTGGAAAGGCTGGGGCTGATGGGGCGCAAGGGGTTTCCCGAATCCTATGACATGCCGCGCCTGTTGCGCTTCCTGGCCGATGTGCGATCCGGGCGCGGCGAGGTGGAAGCGCCGGTCTATGACCACCTGACATACGACGTGGTGGCGGGGAAGACCATCACCATAGCGCAGCCGGACATACTGATCGTCGAGGGGCTAAACGTGCTGCAAAGCGGCAAGCTGCCCACCGACGGCGAGGCCATACCATTCGTCTCGGATTTCTTTGACTTCTCAATCTACATCGACGCCGAGGAGGAACGGTTGCAGAAGTGGTACGTGGAGCGCTTCCTGACCCTGCGCGACACGGCCTTCCGCGACCCGCGCTCCTATTTCCACCGCTACGCCCACCTCGACGATGCCGAGACGGAGGCCATAGCCACCCAGATCTGGGAGGCCATAAACCTCGTCAACCTGCGCGAAAATGTCCTGCCAACCCGCCAGCGCGCCGACCTGATAATGCACAAGGGCGAAAACCACCGCGTCACCTACGTGGACTTGCGCAAGATTTAGAGCATTTTCCAATCAAATTGGGTCATTCTGGTGGGCTCTTTTGCACCATCGGCGGCGCAATGCCCTACTTGTTCAGCCTGGCGGCCTTTCGCGCGTCATACCACCAGGTGTCGAGGACGCCGCGGGCATAGGCGGGCTTGACCCTGGGGCGGCTGAACTTGTTCCACCAGGCGATGGTGTGGGAGGCCTTGAACCAGTGCGGCACCCAGAAATGGAGGCTGCGCAGGGCGCGATCGAGGGCGCGGCCCGCCGTGCGCAGGCTGTCGCGCGAGGGGGCGGCGATCACCTGTTCTATCAGCGCGTCCACCGCTCCGTTTTTTATTCCGGAAACGTTATAACTGCCGGGCATGTCCGCCGATGCGGAACCGAAGAAGGCGCGCAGCTCGACACCGGGAGTGAGCGAGAAGACATAGCGCTGGGTGGTTATGTCGAAGTCGAAATCCTTCAGCCGCCGCTGGTACTGGGCCGATTCCACCAGCCGCATGGAGGCCTTGATGCCGAGCAGGCGCAGGTTGCGCACGTATGGGGCGATGACGCGCTCGAAGGCCGGGGAATACATGAGGAACTCGATGGTGAAGACCTCGCCCTTGTCATCGACCAGCCATTGCCCCTTGCGCCGCCAGCCCGCCGCGGCCAGCAGCTCGTGGGCCTTCCTGAGCAGTTTCCTGTCCTGGCCGGAGCCGTCGGACACCGGCGGGGCGAAGGCCTTGCCGAAGGCGGAGGCCGACAGCTTGTCCGACAGCGGCTCGAGCAGCTTCAGCTCTTGCGGCGACGGCTCGCCGGTGGCCTTCAGCGGCGAGTTTTCGAATACCGATTCGGTGCGCTGATAGAGGCCGTAGAAGAGCCTGGCGTTGGCCCACTGGAAGTCATAGGCGTAGTTGAGGGCCTTGCGGGTGCGCGGGTCTGAGAACTTCTCGCGCCGCATGTTGATGAAGAAGCCCTGCGCCCCCGAGGGGCGCTTGTCGGGCAGCACGCCCTTCACCAGGCGGCCATCGCGCACCGCGTCGATGTCATAGGCCTTGGCCCAGTCGCGCGAGGTGAATTCCTCGCGCAGGTCTATCTCGCCGGATTTCAGCGCCTGCAACTCCAGCGCCCGGTCGCGGAAATAGACGAACTTTATCTCGGCGAAATTCCACCGCCCGCGATTGACCGGCAGGTCTTTCGCCCAGTAGTCGCCGCGGCGCTCGTAGGTGATGTAGCTGCCCTGTTTCAGCTCCTTCACCCGGTAGGGGCCGGAGCCGAGCGGCGCGGTGAGGGTGGCGCGGGTGAAGTCGTGATCGGCATAGAAGGCCTTCGACAGCACCGGCAGGGTGGCGACCACGCGCGGCAGGTCGCGGGTGTTGCCGCCGGTGAAGTCATAGCGCACCTTGCGGTCGTCCAGCACCTTGCAGGAGACGACATCGCGCAGGGAGACGCGGTAGCGTGGGTGGGCCTGCTTCTTGAACAGGCCGAGGGTGAAGCACACGTCGGCGGCGGTCACCGGCGTGCCGTCGGCGAAGCGCGCCCGGGGGCGCAGGGAGAAGGTCACCGACTTGCCGTCGGGAGCCACGTCGGCCCATTCGGCGATCAGGCCATAGACGGCGTCCGGCTCGTCCATGGCGCGGGTCATGAGGGAATCGAAGAGCATGTCCAGCCCGTCCGCCGGGTCGCCCTTGAGGATGAAGGGATTGAGGGAATCGAAGCTGGCCAGCCCCGATGTGCCGACGGTGACCATGCGCCCGCCCCTGGGGGCGTCGGGGTTCACGTAATCGAAATGGGCGAAGCCGGGCGCGTATTTCAGGTCGCCGAAGGCGGAAAGGCCGTGGCGCGGTTCGCAGGTGGCCGCGCCCGCCGTGGCGGCGAGCACGAGCCCGGCCAGCGCGGCGGCCAGCCGATGGCCGGATTGCATGGTCACTATCCCTTGCCTCCCTTGATTTTCGCGGCTCTTTGCTCGTCCCACCACCAGATGTCGGGGAAGCCCACCGAATGCTCGGGGATGCGCGCCGGCTTGCCGAAGCGGTTCCAGCGGGCGGTGCGCTCGTAGGTGATGTGCCAGGTGGGCAAGACGTAGTGATTCCACAGGAGCACGCGGTCCAGCGCCCGCGTGGCGGCGACCAGCTCGGGGCGGCTTTTGGCGAAGATGATGCGCTCGATGAGCCAGTCCACCGCCTCGTCGCGGATGCCGGCGTAATTGCGCGAGCCGGGGCGGCTTGCCGCTTGCGAGCCCCAGTAGTTGCGCTGTTCGTTGCCGGGGCTGAGCGACTGGCCCCAGCCGCCGACGATTATGTCGAAATCGAAGCTCTTCACGCGCCGCTCGTATTGGGCGGAATCTATGGTGCGCACGGTGGCCTTTACGCCGATGCGCTTCAGATTGCGCACGTAGGGCAGGACGATGCGCTCGAAGGCCGGGGAGACGAGCAGGAACTCCACCTCCAGCGGCTCGCCCGCGGCATTGCGCAACTGGCCATTGGCGTCGGGCTTCCAGCCCGCCTCCATGAGCAGCTTCATGGCCTTGCGCAGGTGCTTGCGCATGTCGGCGGGGGTCTTGTTGACGGGGTTTGCGTATTCCTTGTCGAAGACCTCCGGCGGCACCTTGCCGCGCAGCTTCTCCAGCAGCTCCAGCTCCTTGCCCTCCGGCAGGCCGCGGGCGGCCAGCTCGGAGTTGGAGAAGAAGCTGTTGGTGCGCGTATACTGGCCGTAGAATAGGTTGGCGTTGGCCCATTCGAAATCGAAGGCCAGGTTGAAGGCCTCGCGCACCCGCCGGTCGGCGAATTTCCCGCGCCGCAGGTTGAAGACGAAGGCCTGCATGCCGCGCGAATTCCTGAGCTTGAATTTCTCCAGCACCACGTCGCCGCGCCTGACCGCCGGGAAGTCATAGGCGGTGGCCCAGTTCTTGGAGTTGTTCTCGTCGCGCCAGTCATACTGGTCGGCCTTGAAGGCCTCCAGCGCCACCGCCTCGTCGCGGAAATAGACGATCTCGATCTCGTCGAAATTGTCATGGCCGACATTCACCGGCAGGTCGCGGCCCCAGTAATCCTTCACCCGCTCGATGACGACCGACTCGCCCGGCTTGACGCTCTTTATGCGGTAGGCGGCGGAGCCGAGCGGCGGCTCCATGGTGGCGCGAAGCAAGGAGCGCGGCTTGCCGCCGTTGTCCTTGCCCGTCCACCAGTGCCTGGGCAGCACCGGCATCTGGCCGGTGATCTGCGGCAGCTCGCGGTTGCCGCCGGTGGAGAAGACGAAGCGCACCTCGCGCTCATCGGTCTGTTCGACCTTTTTGATATTGTTGTAATAAAAATTGTAGAAGGGATGGGCCTTCTTGAGGTTCTCCATCGACCAGATGATGTCCTCGACGGTGATGGGCCTGCCGTCATGGAAGCGCGCCTGCGGGCGCAGGCGGTAGGAGACGAAGGAGTAGTCATC
>CAZXTT010000294.1:0-3724 GCA_964643775.1 uncultured Rhizobiaceae bacterium
GTGGGACGAGCGCCCCGACGGCTCCATCCGCATCGAGCAGGTCATCTACGTGCTGCGCGAAAGCCAGAAGAAGATAATCATCGGCAAGGGCGGCCAGACGATAAAGGAAATAGGACAGGCGGCGCGCAAGGAGCTTTCCGAGCTGCTGGGCGGGCGCAAGGTGCACCTGTTCCTCTTCGTCAAGGTGCGCGAGAAATGGGACAGGGATCCCGAGCGGCTGCGCAACATGGGATTGCTGGGGGACTGACCTTGGCGGGGTGACTTGCCCTTGGCGGGGGACCGGCCCTTGCCGGTAAACTGACCTTGGCGGGTGACTTGCCTCTCTCCACCTGGGTTATCTTGCTCACTTGACAAGCGGCCCGCCGGCGCGCCATGCAATTGCTGCCGACCGACACATGAAGGGGGCCGTGATGGCGCTGGTCATCCACAATTCACTGAGCCGCGGGAAGGAGGTCTTCACCCCCCTCGACGCATCAATGGTGCGCATGTACGTGTGCGGCCCCACCGTCTATGACTACGCCCACATCGGCAATGCCCGCCCGATAATCGTCTTCGACGTGCTGTTTCGCCTGTTGCGCCATCTTTACGGGGCGGAGCATGTCAAGTACGTGCGCAACCTCACCGACGTTGATGACAAGATAAACGCCCGCGCCGCCGCGGAGGGTGTGTCGATCTCCGAGATCACCGCCCGCACCATCGAGCAGTTCCATGCCGACATAAGCCAACTGAACGTGCTGCCCCCTTCCGTCGAGCCGCGCGCCACCGAACACATCGCCGAGATGCAGGAGATAATATCGCGCCTCGTCGACGCCGGTTGCGCATACGTGGCCGAGGGGCACGTGCTCTACGACGTCTCGGCGCGGCCCGATTACGGGATTCTCTCGAAGCGCTCGCTGGACGAGATGATGGCCGGGGCGCGGGTCGAGGTGGCCCCCTACAAGAAGAACCCCATGGACTTCGTGCTGTGGAAGCCCTCGCGCGAGGGCGAGCCGGCGTGGGACAGCCCCTGGGGAGCGGGCCGCCCCGGCTGGCACATAGAATGCTCGGCCATGAGCTGGAAGCACCTGGGGGAGACGTTCGACATCCACGGCGGCGGCATAGACCTGCAATTCCCCCACCACGAGAACGAGATCGCCCAGTCAACTTGCGCCTTCCACACCCCCTTCATGGCCCGCTACTGGATGCACAACGGCTTCCTGCAGGTGGAGGGGCAGAAGATGTCCAAGTCGCTGGGCAACTTCATCACCATCCACCAGTTGCTGGAGGAATGGCCCGGCGAGGTGTTGCGGCTGAACATGCTGCGCACCCATTACCGCGCCCCAATCGACTGGACGCGCAAGGGGCTGGAGGAGAGCAGGAAGGTGCTCGACAAGTGGTATCGCGCCATCGGCGACGTGACGGCGGCGGAGGCGCCGGACGAGGCGGTGGTGACGGCCCTGTGCGACGACCTGCACACGCCGCGCGCCATCGCCGAACTGCACCGGCTGGCCGCCGGGGGCAGGGGGGAGGAGCTGAAGGCCTCGGCCAACCTGCTGGGGCTGCTGCCGATGAGCGGCGATGAATGGTTCGCCGCCACCGCGCCCAAGGTGGAGGTGGACGAGGCCGAGGTGGAGCGCCTCATCGCGGCGCGCAACGCGGCGAGGGCGGAGAAGAACTGGGCCGAGGCCGACCGCATCCGCGACGAACTGGCGGCGCGGGGCATAGTGCTGAAGGACGGCCCCGAGGGAACGAGCTGGGAAATAGCCCGCTGAGAAACCGATCCGAGGTAGCAAGAGCCATGACCATACAGGATCCACCCCCCACCCCCAACGCCGGCCCGCCCAAGTGGCTGATCTACGGCTTCGCCGCCAAGCTGGTGCTGGTCACAGCCATCACTCTAGGCGTCCTGTGGTGGAAGGGCTTCATATTCTGAGGAGCATGGATTTCCGTCTCGCCAAGGCCGGTTTTTCATGCTATCGACGCGTCAATACGAAACCTCATTGGGGTGCCCGTCAACGGGCTGAGAGGCGGAAGCGCCGCCAACCCATTGAACCTGAACCGGGTAATGCCGGCGGAGGAAATGAGGATATGATGGTATCCATCACATTCCCCTATCCAGCCACATTGGCCATGTGTCCGCCTGCTTTCCCGCCTGTCGCGGGGAGCGGCGGCGATGCGGGATGACCGTCAGCGGATATTGAAATCGCTGCGCCGTGAACGGCCCCCGGTGCATGTCGTGTGCGGGGCGGTGGCGGCGGCTTTCATCGCCGACGTGCTGGGGGCGGTGGGGGCGCGTCCGGTTCTTACCCATGCTCCCGACGAGGCGGGCGGGCTGGCCGCCGGCTCGCGGGCGCTGCTGGTCAACCTCGGCCAACCCGATCCATTGCGCCGCGAGGGGGCGCTGGTGGCCGCCCGGGCGGCGCGTGGGGCGGGCGTGCCGTGGCTGCTCGATCCGGTGCTGGCCCATGCCTCGCCCCGGCGCATGGCCCTGACCCGCGAGCTGCTGGCCCTTTCCCCCGCCATCGTCAAGCCGAACCGCGACGAGTTGCGCGCCCTGGCGGAGGGGCGGGACGGGGAGGCGGGCGCGGGCATGCTGGCCCGCGGGAGCGGCGCGGTGACGCTGACCACCGGAAGGCGCGACCTGGCAAGCGATGGCGCGCGCGTGGAGCAGGTGGGCGGCGGCCATCGTTTCATGGATGACATGAGCGGTTTTGGCTGTGCCCTCGGGGCGCTGGCGGCGGCCATGCTGGCGGTGGCCGCTCCCTTCGACGCGGCGCTGGCGGCGGCTGAAAGCTTCGCCGAGGCGGGGACACGGGCGGCGGCGGGCAACGGGCCGGGATCCTTCCGCGTCGCCTTCGTGGATGAACTCTACCGGCTGGGGGAGGGATCATGAAGGTGGATGTCAGGCTCTACGTGATCGTCGATCCGGCCGCATGCGCGGGGCGCGACCCGCTTCGGGTGGCGGACATGGCGGCCCGTGGCGGGGCCACCATCATCCAGTTGCGCGACAAGCACGGCCAAAGCCGGCGGAGGCTGCAACTGGCGCGGCGCATGAAAGAGGTGCTGGCCGCTCATGGCGTGCCGCTCGTCATCAACGACGACGTGCCGCTGGCCGCCGGGAGCGGCGCCGACGGCGCCCACGTGGGGCAGGATGACATGGCGGTGGCGGAAGCGCGCGGGCTGCTGGGCGAGGAGGCGATAATCGGGCTTTCGCACCAGACGGCGGGGCATGTCGATGCCTCGCCCGTTGATGAGCTGGACTACGTGGCGATAGGCGGCGTTTTCGCCACTTCCAGCAAGAAGCAGGCGCGCGCGCCCATCGGGCCGGAAGGCCTGCGCGCATTGTCGGAGCGATTGCGCCGGCGCGCGCCGGACATGCCCGTCGTCGCCATAGCCGGCGTGGATGCTTCCAACGCCGCCGGCGTCATCGAGGCGGGGGCCGATGGCGTGGCGGTCATTTCCGCCGTTTGCGCCGCCGAGGATCCGTTGCTGGCGGCGCGGCGCTTGCGCCGGAGGGTGGACGCGGCGCTGGCGGCGCGGCGCGGGGAGGGGGCATGAGCGACGTGTCGCGGCATGGGCGGGATTGGCCGGTGGTGCTGGCCGTCGGCGGGCTCGACCCGACCGGCGCGGCGGGACTGGCCGCCGACGTGCGAGCCGGCGAGGCGGTGGCGGCGCATGTCGCGCCGGTGGCCGCGGCGCTGACGGCGCAGAACTCGGCCGCCGTCAGGCAGGTGCTGGCGGTATC
>CAZXTT010000295.1:0-1958 GCA_964643775.1 uncultured Rhizobiaceae bacterium
CCAACAGCGGCGGGTGGAGGACATGGACATGAAGACGGCGCTGGTAATCGGCGTCGCCCAGGCCATCGCCATAATCCCCGGCACCTCGCGCTCGGGCATAACCATGGCCGCCGGGCGCTTTCTCAACCTGACCCGCCAGGAGGCGGCGCGCTTTTCCTTCCTGGTCGGCATTCCGGCCATCGCCGGGGCCGGGGTTCTGGTGCTGGGCGAGGCCATATCCAAGGGCGAGAGCATATCCAACGACGCCCTGCTGACCGGGGCGCTGACCTTCTTCGTGGCGCTGGCGGCGATAGCCTTCCTCATGCGGGTGATAACGAGAATAGGCCTGCTGCCATTCGTCATCTACCGCTTCATCCTCGCCGGGATCCTCTTCTGGCTGATTTACACCGGCTATTTCGGCTGATTTTCTCAGCTCTGGTTTTCCATAACAATTTGATTGTCAAGGATGGAACCGCTTCGCGGCGGCCCATGGGGCCGTCCTTGACAATCAAATTGTTCCGGAAAGAATTGCAAGGAAGCGCCAATGGCGAAAAGTCGCCATTGGCGTTTCTCGTCGACAAATGAAATTACACCTCGTTCTCTTCCGGCTCCTTGCCCGCGCCGCGGAAGTTGTAGCGGCCTATGAGGCGTTTCATGGTCAGGCCCTGCACTATCACCGAGAACACCACCACCGCGTAGGTGGCCATGAGGATGGCCGGCTTGTAGGCGTTGTCGGGCAATGACAGGGCCAGGGCCACCGATATGCCGCCGCGCAGGCCGCCCCAAGTGAGGATGGCTATGGTGCCCTCCTCGAATTTCTCGCGCACCCTGAGCAGGCCGATGGGAATGGCCACCGCGACCAGCCGCGCCAGCAGCACCATGGGAATGGCGAACAGCGCCAGCGGCAGGTTCACCGGGTTGAAGCCGATGACCAGCACTTCCAGCCCGATTAGCAGGAACAGCAGCGAGTTGAGTATCTCGTCGAGCAGGCTCCAGAACTGGAACAGGTGCTTGCGGGTGCGGGAACTCATGGCCAGCCGCGCCCCGTGATTGCCGATCATCAGCCCGGCCACCACCATGGCGATGGGCCCCGAGATGTGCAGCCGCATGGCCAGCGCGTAGGTGGCGAAGACCAGCGCCAGGGTGATGAGCACCTCTATGTTGTGCTCGTCGATGCTGCGCATGGCGTAAAAGGCCAGGAGCCCGGCCACGAAGCCAAGCAAGGCTCCGCCCAGCGCCTCGACGGTGAACAGCCTGACGATGCCCATGACGCCGTTGGGCGCGTGAGCGGCGGCGTGTTCCGCGTGTTGCGGCGACAGCCAGCCGGGATCGACGCTCATGGCTATGGCCAGCATGACGGTGAAGACCACGACGCCCACGCCGTCGTTGAACAGCGATTCGCCGGCGATCTTGGCGCGCAGCAGCGCCGGGATGCGCACCGTCTTGAGCAATCCCAGCACGGCCACCGGATCGGTGGGCGAGATCAGCGCCCCGAAGACCAGCGCCCAGACATATGGCGTGGCAGGGCAGAACCACTTGCCGAAATAATAGATGCCGGTGCCGGCGACGAAGGTGGAGATGAGCACCCCGACGGTGGCCATCAGGCCGATGGACCACTTGCCCGCCGCCAGTTCCGACAGATCTATGTGCAGGGCCCCGGCGAACAGCAGCAGGCCCAGCATGCCGTTCATCAGGGCGTTGGAGAAATCTATCTTGAGAAGCGCGGCGCTGGCCGCCCTGGCCACGCCCAGCGACGGCCACAGCAGATCGGCCGCCACCATGACGGCGGAAGCCATGAGCGCCATTATCACCAGGGCAATGGTGTGGGGCAGGCGCAGGGTCACGTGATTGATGAACCCGAACAGCGCCGAAAGCAGCAGCAACAGGGCGGCGATCTCGAAGAAGGTCATGGCGTCTGGATACAACCCTTCGGCGCTCCTGACCAGCCCCCGTGATTTCGCGGGGAAACACGGGGGATT
>CAZXTT010000296.1:0-11233 GCA_964643775.1 uncultured Rhizobiaceae bacterium
AGGATGTATTCGGCCCCCACTATGGCCATGGCGAAGGCCTTCATGGTGCGGTTGATGGTGGCGCAGAACATCAGCCCGCCGGGGCGCGCCAGCGACGCGCAGGTGGCCACGAAGGCGGGCTGGTCGGCGACGTGCTCCAGCACTTCCATGTTGAGCACCACGTCGAACTTGCCGCCCGCCGCCGCCAGCTCCTCGGCGGTGGTGTTGCGGTAGTCTATGTCGAGGCCCGCCTCGGCGGCATGCACCATGGCCGTCTTGATGTTCTTCTCCGACGGGTCGATGGCGGTGACCTTCGCGCCCATCCGGGCCAGCGGCTCGGAAATGAGGCCGCCGCCGCAGCCTATGTCGAGAATGCTCACCCCGGCCAGCGGCTTCTTCGCCTTCGGGTCGAGGCCGAGGGCGGCGGTCGCGTGGTCGCGGATGTATTGCAGGCGCACCGGGTTGAAGGCATGCAGCACGGCGAACTTGCCGTGCGGCTTCCACCATTCGGCGGCCATGGCGGAAAACTTCGCCACTTCCGCCTCGTCCAGTGAGGGTATGGTCGTTTGCGTGTCTGTCATGTCCGTCTTGATAGCGCGAGCGGACGGTGGTTGCAATCACCGGGGCGCGAGGCTAAGAGTAGCGGCGGTTTTTCATTGAGCTGGAGTGGCGGACATGGGCCGTCTGGTTATGAAATTCGGCGGCACCTCGGTGGCCGACGTGGACAGGATCAGGAATGTCGCCCGCCACGTGGCGCGCGAGGTGAAGGCCGGGCACCAGGTTTCGGTGGTGGTTTCCGCCATGGCCGGAAAGACCAACGAGCTGGTGGCCTTCTGCGACGACGCCAACCCCGCCCACGACAAGGCGGAATACGACGCGGTGGTGTCTTCCGGCGAGCTGGTGACCTCCGGACTGCTGGCCATGGTGCTGGGCGAGATGGGGCTGAAGGCCCGCTCCTGGGCCGGTTGGCAGATACCGGTGAAGACCGACGGCATGCATTCGCGGGCCCGCATCATGGACATCCCGCCGGACAACCTGGTCCGGGCCCTCGATGACGGCTTTGTTAATGTCATAGCCGGTTTTCAGGGCATTGGCCCCGATGGCCGCGTCACCACCCTGGGCCGTGGCGGCTCCGACACTTCCGCCGTGGCGGTGGCGGCGGCGCTCGGGGCGCGCTGCGACATCTACACCGATGTCGATGGCGTATACACCACCGATCCGCGCATTGACTCCAAGGCCCACAGGATAGAGAAAATATCCTACGAGGAAATGCTGGAGCTGGCCTCGCTGGGGGCCAAGGTGCTGCAGACGCGCTCGGTGGAACTGGCCATGACCTACAAGGTGCCGCTGAGGGTGCGCTCCAGCTTCGACGACCCGGATTCGCCCCATCAGGTGCGCGAGGACGGATCCGGCCCCGGCACGCTGGTTTGCGAAGAGGACGAGATAATGGAACAGCAGGTGGTGAGCGGCATAGCCTACGCGCGCGACGAGGCGCAGGTGGCCATTCGCAAGGTCAAGGACAAGCCGGGCGTTTCGGCCGCCATTTTCGGCCCCCTCGCCGATGCCGGGATCTCGGTGGACATGATCGTGCAGAACGTTTCCGCCGACGGCGAGTTCGCCAACCTCACCTTCACCGTGCCGCGCGGCGACCTGGCGAAGACGCTGGAGGTGCTGGAGGGCGAGAAGGACAACATAGGCTACGAGGAGATCGCCTCTTCCACCGACGTGGCCAAGATCTCGGTCGTCGGCGTCGGCATGCGCTCCCATGCGGGGGTGGCGTCAAAAATGTTCCGCACGCTGTCGGAAAAGGGTATAAACATAGAGGCCATCACCACTTCCGAGATAAAGATCTCGGTGCTGATAGACGAGGCCTACGTGGAGCTGGCCATCCGGGCACTGCATTCCGCCTATGGGCTGGACGCCGCCTGAGGAGGCTTTGAAGCGAGGGGATTTCAGGCCATGACCGCCATTGCCAAGGGTCACGCAATTACCATCGCCGCGGCGCGGCCGCTGGTGATGATCGCCCGCGCATGGCGAAAATCCCGCGTAGTAATCCGCGCCATGGAGGACGCCGGCCAATGACCCCACCCGTTCATGGTCCGCGCGTCCTGCTCCGCAGGTTACGCGAGATCATGGCGGAGCAGGACACGGCGCAAAACAAGCTCGACAGGATAGCCCACCTGATCGCCTCCAACATGGTGGCCGAGGTATGCTCCATCTATGTGCTGGCCAACGAGGACACGCTGGAGCTCTACGCCTCGGAGGGCCTGCGCGCCGAATCCATCCACCGGGCGAGGCTCAAGGTGGGCGAGGGGCTGGTGGGCCTGATCGCCCGCGCCGCCGAGACGCTGAACCTCTCCGACGCCCAGGCCCACCCGGCCTTCAAGTACCTGCCGGAAACCGGCGAGGAGGCCTACAGCTCCTTCCTCGGCGTGCCCATCCTGCGTGGCGGGCGGGTCACCGGCGTGCTGGTGGTGCAGAACCGCTCGCCGCGTCATTACCCGGAGGAAGAGGAAGAGGCCCTGCAGACCACCGCCATGGTGCTGGCGGAGTTTCTTGCCTCGCCGGAGTTCCGCGCCGAGCGCGAGGCGCGCGGCGAGGCGCGCAGCGGGCGGCTGCACCTGAAGGGCGAGAGCCTGCACCCCGGGGTGGCCATCGGCCACGTGGTGCTGCATCAGCCGCGGGTGGTGATAAGCAACTACGTGGCCGATGACGTGGAGGCGGAGATATGCCGCCTCGAGAAGGGGCTCGAGAAACTGCGCAGCCAGGTGGACGACCTGATCTCCACCACCGGGATGGCGCCGCATGGCGAGCATGCCGACATCCTGGAGACGGTGCGCATGTTCGCTCATGACCGCGGCTGGGTGCGCCACATGGAAGAAACCATTCGCCATGGCCTCTCCGCCGAGGCGGCGGTGGAGCGCGTGCAGTCCGACAACCGCGCCCGCATGCTGCGCCAGGCCGACCCCTACCTGCGCGAGCGCATGCATGACCTGGATGACCTCGCCAACCGCCTGTTGCGCATTCTCACCGGCCAGACCCAGACGGCGGCGCAATCGGAGCTGCCCGCCGACACCGTGCTGGTGGCCCGCAACATGGGCCCGGCGGAGCTGCTCGACTATGACCGCGAGCGCCTGCGCGGGGTGGTGTTCGAGGAGGCGGGGCCTGGCTCGCACGTGGCCATCGTGGCGCGCGCCCTGGAGATACCGGCCGTCGGGCAGGTGGAGGGAATAACCGACCTGGTGGAAACCGGCGACGGCATAATCCTCGATGCGCGCACCGGGGCGGTGCACGTGCGGCCCAACGGAGACCTGCTGCAGGCCTACCGCGAGAAGGTGCGTCTCTATGCCCGCCGCCAGCAGAAATACGCCGCGCTGCGCGAGCGCCCGGCGATCACCCGCGACGGGGTGCGGGTGTCGCTGAACATCAATGCCGGGTTATTGGTGGATCTGCCGCACCTGGAGGATTCCGGGGCCGACGGCATTGGTCTTTACCGCACCGAGCTGCAATTCATGATGACCCGCCGCCTGCCCGGGCGCGAGGCGCAGGAGCGCCATTACCGGGCGGTTCTCGAGGCGGCGGACGAAAAGCCGGTCATCTTCCGCACCCTCGATATCGGCTCCGACAAGGTGCTGCCCTATTTCCGCACCGAGCGCGAGGAGAACCCGGCCATGGGCTGGCGGGCCATCCGCATGGGGCTGGACCGGCCGGGGCTGTTGAAGGCGCAGGCGCGCGCCCTGCTGGCGGCGGCGTCGGGGCGGGTGCTGCATGTCATGTTCCCGATGATAACCGACATCGGCGAATTCATGGCGGCGCGCAAGATCCTGACAGACCAGTTGTCGCACATGCGCAAGCTGGGGCGGGAGGTTCCGCGGCGGGTGAAGATCGGGGCGATGCTGGAGGTGCCGGCGCTGGTGCACCAGATGGACGATCTGATCGAGCTGGCCGATTTCCTGTCGGTGGGTTCCAATGACCTGCACCAGTTCCTGTTCGCCGCCGACCGCAACAATCCGCGCATGGCGAGCCGCTATGACACCCTGCATCCGGCCATGGTGCGGCTGCTGGACGGGGTGGCGCGCGCCGCGCGCGATGCCGGCACCCATGTGTCGCTTTGTGGCGAGATGGCCGGCAGCCCGCTGGATGCCATGATCCTGCTGGGGCTTGGCTATACCTCGCTGTCCATGTCACCGGCGGCCATCGGCCCGGTCAAGGCCATGGTGCGCTCGCTGAACCGCAGGGTGCTGGCGCGGCAAATCCCGCAATGGCTGGAGGAAGGCGGCCCCTCCCTGCGCGAACGGGCGGCCCGTTTTGCGCGGGAAAACAGCGTGGTGCTGGATTTGTGATGCCTTGCCGTTCTGCGCTTGCCTGATTGCCGGACAACAATGGCCGGGATGCTCACAGCGGCCAGAAGATCAGTATCAGCGGTATCGACACCGCCAGTATTATCATCTCCAGCGGCAGGCCCATGCGCCAGTAGTCGCCGAAGGAATAGCCGCCCGGGCCCATGATGATGGTGTTGTTCTTGTGGCCTATGGGGGTGAGGAAGGCGCAGGAAGCGGCCACCGCCACCCCCATCAGCATGGAATCCGGATTGACCGACAGCGCCTTGGCGACCTGCACCGCCACCGGCCCCGCCACCAGCACCGTGGCCACGTTGTTTAGCATGTCGGAGAGGGTCATGGTCACCACCATGATGATGAGCAGCACCGCGACCGGCGAAAGCCCCTGCGTCGCCCACAGGATGAAATCGGCGATCAGCCCGGTGCCGCCGGAAGTCTCCAGCGCCGCCCCTATGGGAATGAGCGAGGCGAGCAGGACGATCACCGGCCATTCCACCGACTCGTATATCTGCGACAGGGTGATTATCTTCAGCGCCACGAAGGCCACCACCACGGCGGCCAGCGCCACCGGCAGGTATACCAGCCCCAGCGAGGCGGCGATTATGGCCACCGCGAACAGCCCGATGGCCAGCCATGCCTTCTGCCTTTGCGGCACCGTGCCGCCCTTGCGCTCCAGCGCCATGGCCCCCAGCCAGCGCACCGTCTCGTCGAGGCCGTTTTCCGGCCCCACCAGCAGCAGCAGGTCGCCGGGCTGAATCTTCTCCTTGCGCACCCGCTCGCGGATGCGCCGCCCGTGGCGGGCTATGCCGGCCAGCACCACGCCGCGCCGCGCCAGCAGCCGCAGGTCTTCCGCCGAGCGCCCGACGATGCGCGAATCCTTGACCACCACCGCCTCCACCATGGACAGCGAATCGGCCATCAGCGACGAATGCTTGCGCGAGCGCGACAGGTCGAGCCGCAAGGCCCCGGCGAATTGCTCCAGCCCTTCCGGCGAGCCTTCTATGATGAGTATGTCGCCCTTGCGCACCTCCTCGCCCGCCGGGCGCTTCTCCCGCCGCCCGCGCCGCACCAGCCCCATGAGCCAGACGTCAGCCTCTTCCGCCTCCTTCTTCAGATCGCGGAACTTGCGGCCTATGGCCGGTGACTTGTCGGCCACCAGCACCTCCATGACATAGGCATCCACCTCGCCCAGCTCGCGCGCCGCGTCGCGTTTCGTCCTTCCCGCCGGAATGAGCCGCCAGCCTACCAGCGCCACGAAGGCCAGCCCGGCCAGCGCCGCTCCCAACCCCACCGGCGAGAAATCGAACATGCCGTATGGCTCGCCCAGGGCATCGGCGCGGAACTGGGCTATGACGATATTGGGCGGCGTGCCTATCATGGTCGTCATGCCGCCGAGGATGGTGGCGAACGACAGCGGCATCAGCGAAAGCGCCGGCGAGCGCTTGGCGCGCCGCGCCGCCTGCATGTCCACCGGCATCAGCAGGGCCAGCGCCGCCACGTTGTTCATGAAGGCCGAAAGGGCCGCTCCCACCGCCCCCATGATGGCTATGTGCATGGGCAGGGAGCGCCCGGCGGACACCACCTTGCGGGTCAGCATCTCGATGGCCCCCGACTGGGCCAGCCCGCGCGACACGATGAGCACCAGCGCGATGACGATCACCGCCGCGTGGCCGAAGCCCTCGAAGGCATGCTTGGCGTCCACCACCCCGATGAGCACCGCCAGCACCAGTGCCCCGAAGGCCACCACGTCATAGCGCCAGCGCCCCCACAGCAGAAGCCCCAGCACCCCGCCCATGATGATGAACAATGCCGCCTGATCGAAAGTCATGCCGCTTGATAGCATTGCCGGCAATACGGGCGAAAGCGCAAAAATACACCGAAACCGACCGCGCGGGATCGGGCGGTGAGCCGGAAAATTTCAAACCGGGGGTTTTCACGGGAACGCAGGTTGTCAAGGGCAGCCCCTCCGGGGCTGTCGCCGCAGGCGATTGCATCCTTGACAACCTGCGTTCCCGTGAAAGAATGGCAAGGAAGCGCCAATGGCGAAAAATCGCCATTGGCGCTTCTCATCAGCCAAAACAAGCCGAAAGCGCGCCACAATCCCGCGCATTTCGTTTTCGAACTATTTCATGGGCGAGTGGCTCACGCCCTGCCCATGGCCATCAGCCGAGCAGCGCCAGCGCCTCGTCCAGCAGTTTGCGGGAGCTGGCGGCCATTACCTGCCCGCCCAGTGGATCATCCACCCCGTCCCAGTCGCTTGTCACGCCGCCTGCGCCTTTTATGATGGGGATCAGGGCGGCTATGTCGTGGGGCGCGAGGCCGGTGTCGAAGGTCAGGTCGATGCGCCCCTCGGCCAGCATCAGGTAGAACATGGCGTCGGCGTCATAACGCAACATGCGGCACTTGTCGGCCATTGCCGCCAGGAACCGCTTTTCGCGCCCGTCGCGGTAAATTTCCGGCAGCGTGGTTCCGGCCAGCGCCTCGGAGAGCTTGTTGGTATCGGAGGTGCGCAGGGGCTTTTTTTCGCCGCCGCCGATGCGCCACGCGCCGCCGGGCGCGCCCAGCCACGTGACATCAAGCAGCGGCTGGCGGGCCACGCCGATCAGCGGCCTGCCCTCGTGCAGGACGGCCGCCAGCACCGTCCACGTGGGCAGGCCGTAAATGAAGGCGCGGGTGCCGTCTATCGGGTCGAGCAGCCAGCGGAAGGCCGACGCGCCCTGCTTGTCCCCGCCCTCCTCGCCGCTTATGGAGTGATCGGGCCAGCGCGCGGCGATCATCTCCCGCATGCGCGCTTCCGCCTGCTGGTCGGCGCGGGTAAGCGGATCGAAGCCCTTGCCGCCATGCTTGTCCACGACCGGGCCCGGATCGTCGAAAAACGAGCGGGCCACGGCGCCCGCCTCCTCCGCCACCCGCATGGCGAAGCGGCAAAGCTCCTCGATGGTGTCATTGTCTGGCGTGGACATGGGTTGCTCGTGGTTGTTTGGATGGCCGCCCTCATCAAAGCCTTTTTGCCGCCGCTTGCCAATAGGGGTTCGCGGGGATAGATAATAGCCACCCGCCGCCGGCCGACAACCGCCCGGCGGTTTTCATTGTATTGCAAGAGAAGACGCCCCCATGAACCTGCGCAACATCGCCATCATCGCCCATGTCGATCATGGCAAGACCACCCTCATAGACCGCCTGCTGGCCGCCTCCGGGGCCTTTCGCGACAACCAGCAGGTGGCCGAGCGGGCCATGGATTCCAACGACCTTGAGCGCGAGCGCGGCATAACCATCCTCGCCAAGGTGACCTCGCTGGAATGGCGCGACACCCGCATCAACATCGTGGACACGCCGGGACACGCCGATTTCGGCGGCGAGGTGGAGCGCATCATGAGCATGGTGGACGGGGTCATCCTGCTGGTGGACGCCGCCGAGGGCGTCATGCCGCAGACCAAGTTCGTGCTCGCCAAGGCGCTGGCCCAGGGGCTGAAGCCCATCGTCGCCATAAACAAGATAGACAAGCCGGAGGAGCGCCACGACGAGGTGATAACCGAGGCCTTCGACCTCTTCGTCGCCCTGGGGGCCGATGACGAACAACTCGACTTTCCCATCCTCTACGGCTCGGCCAAGGAAAACTGGATGGCCAATGAGCCGGACGCCGGCCCGGCGGCGGGCATGGATGCCCTGTTCGACCTCGTCATCTCCCACGTGCCGCCGCCCACGGTGGAGGACGGCCCCTTCCGCATGCTCGCCACCCTCATCGAGTCCGACCCCTTCCTGGGGCGGGTCCTGACGGGACGTATCGCCTCCGGAACGGTCAGGGCCAATGACGCCATAAAGGTGCTGGATCGCAATGGCGAACTGGTGGAGACGGGGCGCGTGTCCAAGGTGCTGGCCTTCCGCGGACTGGAGCGCCAGGCCATCGAGGTTGGCGAGGCGGGCGATATAGTGGCCATCGCCGGGCTCAAGGAGGCCACCGTCTCCCACACCCTGTGCGACCCGGCGGTGGAGCAGCCCATCGAGGCCCAGCCCATAGACCCGCCCACCCTGTCCATGACCTTCCGCATCAACGACGGCCCGCTGGCCGGCAACGACGGCGACAAGGTGCAAAGCCGCGTCATCCGCGAGCGCCTGATGAAGGAGGCCGAGGGCAACGTGGCCATCACCGTGGAGGACATCCCCGGCGAGGCGGAGGCCTTCAAGGTCTCGGGCCGCGGCGAGCTGCAACTGGCGGTGCTCATCGAGACCATGCGCCGCGAGGGCTTCGAGCTTACCGTGGGCCGCCCCCACGTGCTGATGCGCGAGGGCGAGAACGGCGAGAAGCTGGAGCCCGTCGAGGAGGCGGTGATCGACGTTGACGAGGAATACGCCGGCACGGTGGTCAAGAAGATCTCGCAGCGCAAGGGAGTGCTGGTGGAGATGAACGAATCCGGCACCGGACGGCAGCGGCTGGTGTTCCACGTGCCGACCCGCGGCCTCATCGGCTATCACTCCGAGCTCATGAGCGACACCCGCGGCTCGGCGGTGCTGAACCGCATCTTCCATGCATGGGAGCCATACAAGGGCCCCATACCGGGGCGCGCCGCCGGTTCCATGATCGCCAATTCCGACGGCAAGGCGGTTGCCTATGCCCTGTGGAACCTCGAGGAGCGCGGGCCGCTGTTCATCTCGCCGGGCGATGCCGTCTACCAGGGCATGATAGTTGGTGAACACACCAAGGGGCAGGATCTCGAGGTCAACGTGCTCAAGGGCAAGAAGCTGACCAACATCCGCGCCGCCGGCAAGGATGACGCCGTGCAACTGACCCCGCCGGTGAAGATGTCGCTGGAGCGCGCCTTGTCCTACATCGCCGATGACGAGCTGGTGGAGGTGACGCCGGAATCCATCCGCCTGCGCAAGCGCCTGCTCGACCCCCACGAGCGCAAGCGCGCCATGCGCAAGGCGGCCAAGGAATAATACCGGCCTGCGAAAATACTCATCCATTTCCTTGAAGGCCGGCGGTTCAGCCGGTGCGTTGCGGCATGCAGAGATGTGCCCCACGTCGCGCTGCACGCCGCGCCTGCCGGGCTGAATCGCCAAGTCCTGAGGAAACAGGTCAATCCTTTCGCAGGTTGTTATAATGACGCGGCGAATCACCTTTGCTCACCGGGGCATGAACAAGCATGCAAGATGATGAACTGCGCACACCGCTGAAGCCGCGCACGCGCCTGCAAAGGCTGTGGGACAAGCGCCCGACACCGGCTGCCGCCGCTTGGGGCGTGGCCTTTCTGGCGCTGGCCGCCGCCGCCACGTGGGCCGTCATGCAGCCCATGCCGGAATCCCTCAAGCCGGTGGCCACGGCCCGGATACAGCCCGTCGATCCCACTTCCACCGCCAGCACCGGCAAGGCAGGCGGGGACGGCATAGTGAAGATCGAAACCACCAGGGGCAAGGAGCAGACGCGCATTTCGGCCGGGGAGCCGGCCGGGGAGGAAGACAAGCGGGCGGAAGAGGAATTCGAGCCGCTGGGCGAGGGTGAGGTGGAGATAACGGTGCCGGGGGCCGAGAGCCTGCCGCGCTCCCCGCGCGAGGCCAAACGCCGCAAGCTGGCCATGCTGGGGCTGGTCAAGGATACCCCCCTGCCGCGCGCGCCCATTCGTTCGGTGAGCGAGAAAACCTCCATCGGCTACCTGCCCAAGGTGGCGCGCAACGGCAAGAAGCCGTGGCAGGTTTATTCCAAGCCGGTGCCGAACAAGGTCATTACGTCAGCGAAACCAAAAATAGCCATAGTCATTGGCGGGCTGGGAATAAATCCGGCCCTTAGCGAGCGGGCCGTGAAGAGCCTGCCCGGCATGATTACCCTCGCCTATGCGCCGGTGAGCAGGAGATTGCAGGCCCATATAGACAAGGCGCGGCGGAAGGGGCACGAGGTCTTGCTGCAACTGCCCATGGAGCCATGGGGCTATCCGGCCGCCAACCCCGGCCCCAGGACCTTGCTCGTTTCGGCTTCCGCGCAGGAGAACAGGAGCAACCTGCTGTGGTTCATGTCGCGTGCCGCCGGTTATATCGGCTTTGTCAATTATGCCGGTGGGCGCTTCCTGGCCGAGGGTGAGGCGCTGGCTCCGCTGTTGCACGAGATAAACAGGCGCGGCCTGATCTTTCTCGATGACGGAAGCAACGGCAACTCCATGCTGCCGGAGCTGGCTTCGGTGATTTCCCTGCCTGCCCTGCGCGCCGACGCGCGCATTGATTCGGAAGTGAACCGTTCGGCCATAGAGGCGGCGCTGGTGCTGCTGGAGCGCAAGGCGGCGCGCAATGGCCATGCCATCGGCATGGGCTCGGCTTTTCCCGAAACGCTGGATGCGCTGGAAACCTGGCTCAATTCCCTGGCCGCCAGCGGGGCGCAGGTGGAGGTGGTGCCCCTGAGCGCCCTGCTGAAACTGAAAAGGCGCGGCTGATGAACAGCGGTCACGATCTGCCATACCGCCCATGCGTCGGCGTCGCTTTATTCAATCCGAAGGGGCTGGTGTGGATCGGGCGGCGCGCCGACAGGCCGGATAATGAAGGCTCCGGCCACTGGTGGCAGATGCCCCAGGGGGGGATAGACGAAGGCGAGGACGCGGCAAGCGCCGCCTTGCGCGAACTGACCGAGGAAACCGGCGTCACCTCGGCGGAGATAATCGGCGAAACCGACGACTGGCTGACCTACGACCTGCCGGAGCACCTGATAGGCAAGGCGTGGAAGGGCCGCTACCGGGGCCAGAAGCAGAAGTGGTTCGCCATGCGCTTCACCGGCGATGACTCCGAAATAGACATCTCCGGCCATGGCCACGCGCCGGAATTCGACCTGTGGCGCTGGGAGCGGCTGGAACGGCTTCCCGAACTGGTGGTGCCCTTCAAGCGCGATGTCTACGAACAGGTGGCGGCGGCCTTCCGCCATCTGGCGTGAATTA
>CAZXTT010000297.1:0-6960 GCA_964643775.1 uncultured Rhizobiaceae bacterium
TTCATCAGGCGGGCCAGCTCGCGCACTTCCCGCTTGCTGAATTCGGCCAGCGGAAAGCGCAGGTAATCCACCTGTTCGGCGGTGGTGGCGTAGAGGAAATAGCTCTGGTCGCGGCTCATGTCGGCGGGGGTGAACAGGCCGCGCCGCGGCGATGAGGGGGCGAGCCGCCTTGAGGCCACGTAATGGCCGGTGACCAATGCCGCGGCCCCGAGACGGCGGGCATGGGCGATGAGGCCTGTGAACTTGACGGTGCGGTTGCACTCGATGCAGGGCACCGGCGTTTCGCCATGCAGGTAGGAAGAGACGAAGGGATCGATCACCCCGGCGCGGAAATCCTCCTTCATGTCCAGCACCTCGTGGCTGATGCCGATGCGCGCGGCGGCCTTGCGGGCGTCGGCGATGTCGCGCCCGGCGCAGCAGGAACGCTTCTCCCAGGGATCGCAGGTGTCCTCGTAAAGGCGCATGGTGACGCCGTGGACATCGAAACCCGCGGCCTTGAGCAATGCGGCGGTGACGGTGGAATCGACGCCGCCGGACATGGCCACCACCACGCGCTGCGCGGAGGGCTCTCCCGGCAGGTCCATGGCGGTTGCCGCCTTGTTGATGATGTCGGGGGGTATTTTCATCTATTCTCGCCTCGCTGGCCAGGGAACCGGGGCGGGTTCGGCGTCCTGACTTCGCCGAAAACAGGGCCTTGTGTTTCGTTTCGGGCCATCTGGTAGGCAATTGTTTGCAGTAATTTAGACCTTTCTTAAAGGCCGCCGCGATACATTAGCGCCATGAGTTTTCCGTGTGTGAGTTCAAGTTTGGGTAATTTGCGTATGACTGGTCAGTTGCGTTCCAATGTCAAGTTCGTCATCGGCCCTGATGGCAGCCCGCTTTCAATAGCCGATCTGCCGCCGCCCGGCACCCGCCGGTGGGTCATCCGCCGCAAGGCGGAAGTGGTGGCGGCGGTGCGTGGTGGACTGCTGTCGCTGGAAGAGGCCTGCAAGCGCTACAAGCTTACAGTGGAAGAATACTTAAGCTGGCAGCGCTCCATAGACAAGCATGGTCTCAAGGGCCTGCGGACCACGAGGCTCAAGGAATACCGGGTCTGACAAGGGCAAGGTATTTCCACGGGTCTTCAAAAGAGTAACCCCGGAAGGCGCGCCATGCCTTCCGGGGATTCTGTTTGTGGTCAACAAATTATGCCAATTGCCGAATGAATATTGCAAGCATGCGTGAACAGATTGTCGCATGCGTCATATGATCCATTGCAAATGTTTTCACGTGTTGCCATACACGGCCCCGCAAGGCCGAATTCTTATTTCGTCCATGCAATGCCCTTCCTGGGCGTTTCCTCCCTAAACTTTGAAGGCCGCTGGCGCATCCCGCCACGCGGCCTTTTTTCTTGACGCCGTTTTTAACGCCTCACGGCGTGCCACAATTGCTTCAGCCTGCTCCTTGCCTTGCGCCGGGTTCGCTCGGCGGCGATTATGGCCTCCGCGCGCGGGGACGGGATATCCATGGGCAGGATGAGCACGTCGGCCAGCCCGATACGCTGTTTCCATATGCGTTCTATCATCGGGTGGCCGGGGTCGGCGCAGGAATCGGCCAGGGCTATGCGCCCGTCGGCGAGAATGTCGCGCGTAGCCTCCAGCATCATGAGCACTCCCGGCGACCACTCGGCCCACCGCTCGTCGTAGGCCATCTTGCCCAGCCACAGCCGGTCGCCGGTGAGGAAGCCGAACAGGGTGGCGATGGTTTCGCCATCCAGCCGCAGTCGCCAGAAGCGCAAGCGCCCCCCGGCGGCGAAAGCGGCCAGGGCTTTTTCCACGAAGCGCCGGTGGGCCTCGTTGCAGGCGATGGCGGTGCCCGCCTTGCCCTTCCAGCCGGACTTTTCCAGCTCCAGGAAAGCGGCCAGCCATTCCCCGTGATCATCGCCGGGGGCGAGGGCTTCGAAGGTCACCTCGCCTTTTTCGGCCAGCCTGCGGGCGAGGCGGTTCCATTCCTTGCGGCGGCGGCGCGAAATATCCTCTTGCCACCACTGGCCGGGGCCGCGCGTGGCTTCCAGCGCGGCGCGTTGCCATTCGTCCATTACCGCCAGCCGCAACCTGCCCTTTCCGGCCAGACGCCTAGCCGCCGCCAGCAAGGGGCCATCGGCGTCAATGGCCGCCAGCTCGAGCGCCGGCGCGCCCATCTGGCGGGCTCTTTCCAGCAGCCCCCGCAGGGCCTCTTCCTCTCTTCCCCTGGCGACGAGAGGCTGGCCGGAGAAGAAGAACTCTCCCCAGCGGGTGGTGGTGATTTTAGCCAGCGGCCACAGCCGCCGCGAGACGCGCACCCCCGCCATGGCGGCAAGGCCCCCGGCGGGAGAGGACAGGACCAGCGGGCGGGGCCTTTCTCCTTCCGGCAGCTCATCCATGGCGGCCAGCAGCCAGGGCGGAGAGGCGCTCGCGGAATGGCCGCCGGAAGACTTCTCCAGCGCCCGCCAGCGGGCATGGGGATCGGCATTGGCCGCCAGTGCCGTATGGGCCATCATGTTCATGGCGTTCATGCTCCACTCGCGGCGGGAGTGCCCGCCCTGGCGCCGGTGAAGCCTTCATTGAGGGTGCGCCGCGCCGCCAGCGCCAGCACCGCCGCCTGGAAGGCAAAGGCCATGGCCGTGGCCGCGCCCGCCCCAACGAGGCCGAAGCGCGGTATGAGCGTCAGGTTGAGCGCCACGTTGAGCGCCGCGGTCACGCCGGTGACCAGCGCCGTGTAGCCCTGCCGCCCGCTGACCACCAGCAGCGATTCCGCGGGCCCGGCGAAGGCCCGCGCGATGTAGCCCGCCACCAGGGCGAACATCACCGGCCAGGCGGCGGGAAACTCCGGCCCGAACAGGGCCAGCACGAAGGGCCCGGTAGCCAGGAAGAAGACCGCCGCCGCCAGCGACGGCCACAGTATCCAGTTGCGGAAACGGCTCAGCAGGGTGGCCGCCTGCTCGGCGTCGCGGTCGGCAAAGGCGCTGGCGAAGCGCGGCATGGCCACCGCCGCCACGGCGAAGTGAATGAAGCTGATGAAGGATATGGTGCGGGCGGCGGCGAAATATACCGCTATCTGGTCAGGGCCGACGAACAGCTTGAGCAACAGCACGTCGATGTTCATCATCAGCAGTGCGAAGCTCTCCATCAGCAGCAGGGGGGCGGATACCCTAAGCCACAGCCTGGGCTGATATTGCGGCCGCGCTCCGGCGTGCGAGGCCCGCAGCCGCCGGTGCTGGAGCAGGAACTGCACCCCGGCGGTGATCCATGTGGCGGCGACCAGCGCCGTGGCGGCGCAGGTGGCGGCGCAATCACCATGGCCAATGGCGAAGGCGGCGACGAAAACCAGTATCAGCAGCGGCCGCAGGATATAGGGCGGCAGGAAGGCCAGCCCGATCCAGCGCCGGGCGCGGCCCACGCCGTCATGGAAATCGGTGACGGCGAAGGCGGGCAGGGCCAGCATGCCTATCATCAGCGGCTTGATGTAGTAATCCTCGGCAATGCCGGGGAAGGAGTGCAGCAACCATGCACCGAGCGCCGCCACCAGCGCCCCGACGATCAGCGAGACGGCCCGCCCCATGCGCACGAAGCCGCGCGCCAGCCCGTGCAGGTGCGGCTTGGCGTATTCGGCGAGGAAGCGCACCGAGGAGGTGGAAAAGCCCACCGCGCACAGGGTGCCGATTACATTCACCCACACCCATACATATGTGTATATGCCGAAATCGAAAGCCCCCAGCCAGCGCGCCAGCAGCACCTGCATGAGAAAGGCAAGACCGGCGGAGGCAACACGGATGGCGAAAGTGAACAGGGCCCCGCCGCGGCCCGATTCATCATCTCCCCCGCGCCCCAGCATGTCGCGCAGAAGGGCCGACAGTTTTTCCGTCAAGGCGCCGATGGACACTGCTTGCCTCCCATGAAACCGCAAAAAGGCGGCGGAACGAACATCCATTCCTCCGCATGCAGTCCAGAATATGGGGGCGAAGGCTTAAAATGCCTTCAACAGGGCAGGCAAATGACGGCTTGCGTTAACGGGCGGTTAACGGGCGAAAAAGGCAGATGGCCGGGCTATCATCCCGCCAGTAACCGCTTACAGCATATCCGGCAATACCCTGTCCGGCGGAGCGTGGCCGTCGAGGAAGGCCTTTATGTTTATCATCACCTTTTCGCCCATTTCGACGCGCCCCTCGATGGTGGCCGAGCCCATGTGGGGCAGCAGCACGGCGTTCCTGCATTGCAGGAGCTTCGGGTTGACCGCCGGTTCGTGCTCGAACACGTCCAGCCCCACGCCGCCGATCTCCCCGGCCAGCAGCATCTTCACCAGCGCCTCCTCGTCGATGATCTCGCTGCGCGCCGTGTTGACGATGATGGCGTGCGGCTGCAACAGCTTGAGCCGCCGCGCCGACAGCAGGTGATAGGTGGCCGGCGTGTGCGGGCAGTTGACCGATATGACGTCCATGCGCGCCAGCATCTGGTCGAGGCTCTCCCACCAGGTGGCCTCCAGCTCGTCCTCGATCTCCGGATGCACCCTGTTGCGGTTGTGATAATGCACCTGCATGCCGAAGGCGCGCGCGCGGCGCGCCACCGCCTGGCCGATGCGACCCATGCCGACGATGCCCAGCCTCTTGCCCCAGATGCGCGAGCCCAGCATCCAGGTGGGCGACCAGCCGGGCCATGTCTCGTTCTCGCGCTTCAACACCTCCGCCCCCTCGATGAGCCGCCGCGAGACGGCCAGTATCAGGGCCATGGTCATGTCGGCGGTGTCCTCGGTGAGCACGCCGGGGGTGTTGGTCACCGTGATGCCGCGCCCGGCGGCCGCCGCAACGTCTATGTGATCGACACCGGTGCCATAGTTGGCGATCAGCTTGAGGTTGTCGCCCGCCTGCTCCAGCAGCTCCCTGTCCAGCTCGTCGGTGAGGGTGGGCACCAGCACGTCGGATTCGGCCAGCGCCTCGGCCAGCCGCTGGCGGCTGAAGGGTTCGTCCGTTTCGTTGAGGCGCGCGTCGAACAGCTCGCGCAGCCGCGTCTCCACCACGTCCGGCAGCTTGCGGGTCACGGTAACCAATGGTTTGCGTCTGCTCATCGGCCACGTCTCCTGAAAACCTTCAGGGACGTTTATGCCCCTACATGCGGGGGATGTAAACTGCCCAGCGTGATGTGCTGCCCGGCAGTCCGCCAAAGGGCCCGCTCACGCCGCGAGCCAGGCACGGCGCTTGCGGTAGATGGTCGATGGCGCAACCCCCAGCAGGCGCGCCGCCCTCGGTATGGAGCCGCCGCAGGAGGCTATGGCCTCCTCGATGGCCGCCCGCTCCACCCCGCGCAACCCGGCGGGGGCGGGGCTTTCCTCCTCCCCGCTCACGAGCAGCGGCCGCAGCATGGCGGCGCTCACTTCCGGGGCCTCGTGGAACACCACCACCTGGCGCATGACGTTTTGCAGCTCGCGCACGTTGCCCGGCCACGGATGGGCCATGAGCAACTCCGCCGCCTCGCTGCTGATGGTCATGGGCTGGCGGTTTTCCTCCCTTGCGAAGCGGGAAAGGAAATGCTCCGCCAGCATGATGACATCATCGCCGCGCTCCCTGAGCGGCGGCAGGCCAACCGGCAGCACGTGCAGCCGCCAGAACAGGTCGGCGCGGAAGCGCCCCTCGCGCACCTCGCGCTGCGGGTCGCGGTTGGTGGCCGAGATGATGCGCACATCGGCGCGCCGCTCGCGCCCGCCGCCCACCGGCCGGTAGCAGGCCGTTTCCAGGAAGCGCAACAGCTTGCCCTGCAGGGAAAGCTCCATCTCGCATATCTCGTCGAGGAACAAGGTGCCGCCGCCGGCCAGTTCCACGAGCCCGGCGCGCCGCTCCGCCGCGCCGGTGAAAGCGCCCTTCTCGTGGCCGAAGAATTCCGATTCCGCCAGCTCGCGGGCAATGGCCGCGCAATTGACGGCCACGAACGGCCCGCCCGCGCGCCCGCCATTGGCATGAACGAAGCGCGCGCACAGCTCCTTGCCGCTGCCCGACTCGCCGGTGATGAAAACGGGCGCCGGCGAGCAGGCGGCCTTTTTCAGCCGCTGGAATACCTCCAGCATGGGGGGTGACTTGCCGATGAAATCATCGGTTGGTTGGGATACGGACTCCAAGACTACTCCTCGCGACCATACGTACGATCACAGACAAGCCGTTAAATGCTCAACCCGGCATGGCTTCCAACGGGCCAATCAACGGCGGTTAAGGAGATGTTAGCCATAAAATCCTGAAAAAAACCTTGCGCGGACGACAAAAAACCACCGCCCGTTTTTTTCGGGCGGCGGTTGTTTGTTCGAAAGTCAGGTGCGGCGTGCCGGAAGATTACTTCTTGCCGCCGGAAAGGAAACCGAACTTCTCGTTGAAGCGCGACACGCGGCCGCCGCGGTCCACCAGGTGCTGGGCGCCGCCGGTCCAGGCCGAGTGCGACTTGGGGTCGATCTCGAGGTGCAGCTCGTCGCCTTCCTTGCCCCAGGTGGAGCGCGTCATGTATTCGGTGCCGTCGGTCATTACCACCTTTATCATGTGGTAATCGGGATGGATGCCCTCTTTCATGGCCTTGCCTCTTTGTATCAAAGCGCCGCCGGGCACTGAAAAGCGCCGACGGTCATAAAGCTTGCAAATTGTTCGCGCGCACCTATACAGGAACCAGTGCGGCGGAGCAAGAGCAGGGAGCACCTGAAGCGATGGATTTTCTCGAGGCCCTGGGCAGGACGGCGCGCGACATCGACGCCCTGCTGGCGGAATTGCTGCCCATGGAGGGCGCGCCGGCTCCACGGCTGGTCGAGGCCATGCGCTATTCGGCCCTTGGTCAGGGCAAGCGGCTGCGCCCCTTCCTGGTGCGCGAGAGCACCCGCGTGCTGGGCGGTGATGACGCCAGCGCCCTGCGCGTCGGGGCGGCGCTCGAGATGATCCACTGCTATTCGCTGGTGCATGACGACCTGCCGGCCATG
>CAZXTT010000298.1:0-3830 GCA_964643775.1 uncultured Rhizobiaceae bacterium
AGGCGTAGGCGGCGTCGGCGTAGGCGGCGGCGGCGGCGAAGGCGGCGGCGGCGAAGACACCGGCGGCGACGACGTCGGCGGCGTAGGCGGCGGCGTAGGCGGCGGCGGCGTAGGCGGCGGCGGCGGCGTTAATGATTTCCGCATCCCGGCTCGATCCCACCGCCGCGAGCCGGGATGCGACTATAGCATGAAACGTGGACAGAATGGTGGAAACAGCTTTTTCCTCATCCTCACGCAGCCATCTCTCGATAACCGGCAAAACCCGCAAAGCAGCGCGGCTGGCGATAGCCACGGCACACCTGCGGCGCAGCTCTTCATCGGCGATACCATTCAGCCACCGCTCAAGGTCATCACTATTCTTAATCCACACCTTCGCCATTTCCCGGCCCCATCAACCTGCCCTTGCGGCGAGGTTGGCGTAGTCGCGCTGATTGGTCAAGGCATTGGAGTGCTTGACCGCGAGTTTTCCCCCGGCGAATTGCGCCTGCGCGAACCGCCGCCGCCTACCCCGGGCGCGGGCCATGGGCTTGTCCCGGGCACCACGGCTCCAAGCCCGCCGCGGAATGCCGGGAGGCCGCATGGATTCCCCGCTTTCGCGGAGGATGGCGAAAGGAGAAGGACATGGCCGCAACAAGCCCCCCCAACCCGCAGCCCCCTAGAAATACTCCAGCGACACCCGGAAGAGCCGCTGTATTTCATCCGCCTGGTCGGCCTTGGCGAACATTATTACCTTGTCGCCGGGGCGGATTTCGAGGTCGCCGGTGGCTCGCACCACCTCTTCGCCGCGCACCACCGCGCCGATGCGCACGCCCTCGGGGATTTCCGCCTCGCGCAGTTTCCTGCCGATTATCGGCGAGGTCTCCAGCGCCTCCGCCTCGACGATCTCCGCCGCCCCGTCGAGCACCGGGTAGATGCCCAGTATGCGCCCGCGCCGCACGTGCTGGAGTATTTCCGCCACCGTCACCGCCCGCGGATCGATCCATGAATCCAGCCCCAGCGGCCCCGCCAGCGGCGTCGCCTCCAGCGTCGCTATCAGGCTCATGGTGCGCGCCGCCCCCTCCTGGCGGGCCAGCAGCGACGACAGCAGGTTGACCTTGTCGTCGTTGGTCAGCGCCACGTATATGTCGGCCCGCTCCACCTCCGCCTCGCGCAGGATTTCCGCGTCCAGCGCCGAGCCATGCAGAACCACGCTGCGGCTCAGCCCGGCGGCTATCTTCTCGGCGCGCTCGCGGTCTTTCTCGATTATCCGCACCATGGTTTCCGGCGCCGTCTTCTCAAGCTGGGCGGCCACGTAATGGCCGATGTTGCCGCCGCCGCCCAGCACGATGTGGCGGGCCGGTTTCTCGTCGCGCCCGAACAGGCCGAGCGCCCTGGCCGCGCTGTCGCGGGAGGCGATGATGAAGACCATGTCGCCGGCCTCCATGTGATCCTCGCTGTGCGGAATGATCATCTCACCGGCGCGCCATATCCCGGCAACCGTGGCGTTGAGATCGGGGAACAGCTCCGCCAGTTGCGCCAGCGGCGTGTCGAGCAGCGGGCAGTCCTCCCCCAGCACCAGCGCCATCGCCACCACCGCCCCGGAAGCAAAGTGAACGGCCTCCGCCGCCCCCGGCAGGGCCAGCCGCCTGAGCACCATTTCGCCGACTGCTATCTCCGGCGAGATGACGATGTCTATGGCCGTGTTCTCGCGCGAGAACAGGCCGCTGAAGCGCCCCTCCAGGTATGACTGGTCGCGCACCCGCGCCACCTTCGTCGGCACCTTGAACAGGGCATTGGCCACCTCGCAGGCCACCATGTTCACCTCGTCGGTATAGGTCACCGCGATGATCATGTCGGCCTCTTCCGCCCCGGCCGCCTCCAGCACGTCCGGGTGCGCCCCGTGGCCGGTTATGCCCTGCACGTCGAGGTCGTCCGATATGGCCCGCACCAGCTCCGGCGCGGTGTCGATGACCGTGACCTCGTTGTTCTCCGCCGCCAGCCGCCCGGCAATGCCGCGCCCCACCTGTCCGGCCCCGCAAACGATGATTTTCATGGAAGCTCCCGGCAACGTTCAACCGCCGCCCGTAATTTGCGCCAAAGGACGCCGACTGGCAAGAAAATTGAAACTTTTCAGGGGTTATACACCTGCTCCGGGCCATCTCCGGCGATTTTTTAGCAGCGTGGATTTATGGTTAATAATCAATAAATTGCCGCGCGTTCCGGAATCATTTTGCAAGCCAGTTGAATCACTTTTTCAAGCTCTTGAATCTCTTTGTCAGGCAGTTGAATCATTTTGCCATGACAACCGGATTCAACTTCTCAGGCGCTTCAACCAACACGTGAAAAGACCGCGCCTACTCCTTGCGCGCGACCCCCGGCAGCATCGGCACGAAGCGCACCGGCAGCAGCCTTTCGCGCTCGAATCCTTCCGCCGTGCGCCTGATTTTGACAAGCTCCTGGTATACCGGCCCGCTGTCCACGGGGATTATCATCACGCCCCCCTCGGCCAGTTGCTCGAGCAATTCCGGCGGCGGCTTGGGGGCGGCGGCGGTGACGATTATGCGGTCGAAGGGGGCCGCCTCCGGCCAGCCGCGATAGCCGTCCCCCACCCTCGTCTCGATGTTTATCAGCCCCAGCTTCTGGAACCTGCGCCGCGCCTCCTCCAGCAGCGGGCGGTGGCGCTCGATGGTGAACACCCGCCGCGCCAGCTTCGCCAGTATGGCCGCCTGGTAGCCGGAGCCGGTGCCCACCTCCAGCACCCGCGATGCCGGCTCCACCTCGAGCTGCTCCGTCATGTAGGCGACTATGTAGGGCTGCGAGATGGTCTGGCCGCAGGAGATGGGCAGCGCCATGTCGTCCCACGCCTTGTCGTGGAAGGTATCCGGCACGAACATGTCGCGCGGTATCGCCTCCATGGCCTCCAGCACCCGCTGATCGCGGATGCCCTGGCTGCGCAGGGCCATTATCAGGCGCGCCTTGTGATGATCGTCGTTCATGGCAGGGGAATGTTTCACTCTTGCCGGCGTGCGTCAAGCGCCGCCGGGCGCATGCTTTCGCGCAATGCCTTCACGCTTTCGCGGCGGGTCAGGTTCAGGTGCAGCGGCGTAACCGATATCCGCCGGTTGACCACCGCCCACAGGTCGCTCCCCACCGGCGGATCGCTGGCCGCCCGCCGGAAGCCCAGCCAGTAATAGTCGCGCCGCCGCAGGTCGGTGCGCCTTTCCACCACCAGCTGGTTCAGCTCGCGCTTGCCCTGGGCGGTGGCCTCCATGCCCACCACCTCGCCGGGCGCGCAATCGGGGAAGTTGACATTGAACAGCCGGCACCCGTCGCAACCCGCCTCCAGCACCTTGCGCACCACATCCGCCCCGTGCGCCGCCGCCACCTCGAAGGGCACCGTCTCGTTGTTCTCCATGCCGTAGCATTGCGACATGGCGAAGCTGTCTATCCCCAGCACCGCCCCCTCCATGGCCGCCGCTATGGTGCCCGAATAGGTTATGTCGTCGGCCAGGTTCTGGCCGCGGTTGACGCCGGAGATGACGATGTCCGGCTGGCCGTCCACCATGATGTGGCGCAGCGCCATGATGACGCAATCGGCGGGCGTGCCGCGCACCGCGAAGCGTTTTTCGCCCACCTGCTCCATGCGGATGGGCATGCTCAGCGACAGCGAGCGCGAGGCCCCCGACTGCTCCTCCAGCGGCGCCACCACCCACACGTCGCCGGACAATCGCCGCGCGATCTCCTCCGCCGCCTTCAGCCCCGGCGCGTGAATGCCGTCGTCATTGGTCACCAGGATGCGCATCGGCGGCCCGCCTCGCTGTTTTCCCCGTGTGTCTTCACCGGCTGGCGCT
>CAZXTT010000299.1:0-4608 GCA_964643775.1 uncultured Rhizobiaceae bacterium
GGCTGGCGGGGCAAGTCTTTAATTTTCCGTTAAAATGTGATATACACCCGGCATGTGACGCATTCAGGCGAAATTACCGGACTCAACCAGGGCTGGCGGGTCCGGAATTTTTTGCGCCGGTGTTCAGGGTGATGGATGGACAGGGCGCATCAATCAGAAAACGGGGTATTGAACGACATGGCGGCAAAGAAGAAAACTGCTGAAAAGAAGCTCAACTTCAAGCCGGGCGAGTTCATCGTCTATCCGGCCCATGGGGTGGGCAAGATCGTTGCCATCGAGGAGCAGGAGATCGCGGGCATGAAGCTGGAGCTTTATGTCATCGACTTCGAGAAGGAGAAGATGCGCCTGCGGGTGCCCACCGACAAGAGCGAGCAGATCGGCATGCGCAAGCTCTCCGGCAAGGACATCATCTCCGAGGCCATGAAGGTGCTGGAAGGCAAGCCCAAGGTGAAGCGCACCATGTGGTCGCGGCGCGCCCAGGAGTATGAATCCAAGATCAACTCCGGCGACATAATGTTCGTCGCCGAGGTGGTGCGCGACCTGTTCCGCTCCGAGCGCCAGCCCGAGCAGTCCTACTCCGAGCGCCAGCTATACGAAGCGGCCCTCGACCGGCTGGCGCGCGAGGTGGCGGCGGTGCGCAAGATCAGCGAGAAGGAAGCCACAGCCAGGATCGAAAAGGTGCTCGATACCGCGGCCGCCAAGCTGGAAGCGGCCGCCGGCAAGGCGGCTTGAGGCCGACCGGGGCCGCCTTGGGGGCGCCTTGGGGATGCCCTGGGGGGCGCGCCGATGGCCGGCCCGTGGTGGGCTGGTGACCTGACGGTTCATTGCGACAAGACCGCGGAAGTTTCCGGGAGCCCTTGCGCGAGGTGGTTCATCCGATGAGGCAGGAAATTTCCGTTACACCGGTAAGCGGCAGGCGGGATCTGAAGGAATTTATCCGCCTGCCGCATTCCGTTTATGCCGACGACCCGGCATGGATCCCGCCGCTCGATTTCGAGCGCCGCGAACACCTGTCGGAGAAGAAGAATCCCTTCTTCGCCCACGGCGAGGCGCAGTTGTTCATCGCCCGCCGCGGGGGGCGTCCGGTGGGGCGCATATCGGCGCAGGTCAACCACCTGCACCTTGAGCGCTATAACGACGATTGCGGCTTTTTCGGCTTTCTCGAGGCGGTGGAGGACGAGGCGGTGTTCCGCGCCCTGCTGGAGACGGCGGAGGGCTGGCTGAGGGAGCGCGGCATGAAGCGGGCGCGCGGGCCGTTCAGCTTTTCCATCAACGAGGAAAGCGGCCTGCTGGTGGAGGGCTTCGAGCATCCGCCGGTCATCATGATGGGCCACGCGCGGCGCTGGTATGGGCCGATGGTGGAGGCCTGCGGCTATGCCAAGGCGGTTGACATGATCGCCTATGACTATCCCGACCTCGCGCCGGTGCCGGAGGCGGCGGCGAAAATGCTCAAGCGGCTCAAGGAGCGCGGGGTGATTGCCATCCGCCCCCTGAACAAGAAGCGGCTGGACGAGGAACTGGCGCTGATAATGGACATCTTCAACGATGCCTGGGCGCACAACTGGGGCTTCGTGCCGTTCACCGAGGCGGAGATAAGGAAGCTGGGCAATGACCTGAAGCTCATAGTCGAGGAGCGCGACGCCTATATCGCCAGCTACCGGGGGGAGCCTGCGGCCATGGCCATCACCATTCCCGACGTCAACGAGTGGATCGGGGATTTCGGCGGCAGGCTGCTGCCCTTCAACTGGCTGAAGCTGATATGGCGGATGAAGTTTTCCGGGCCGCCAAAATGCATGCGCATGCCGATCATGGGGGTGCGCAGCAAGTATCACGGCAAGGCGGCGGGTTCCGCGCTGGCGCTTTCGGTGATCGACGCGGCGCGCTTCTATCACATTAACCGCGGGGTGAAGCGCGGCGAGCTGTCGTGGATACTGGAAACCAACGAGCCGATGCGCAAGATGATCGAGGCGGTGGGCGGCAAGGCCTACAAGACCTACCGGGTCTATGAGAAGGAGCTGTGAGCGGTGGCCGGGGAGCGGGCGACATGGAGGGCCCTGGTGCTGGCCGCCAGCCGCGGGCCGGACGACCCCATGGCGCGCGCCTTCGGCGTTTCCCACAAGTGCCTGGTGGAGGTGGCGGGGCGGCCCATGCTGGCGCGGGTCATCGAGGCGCTGCGCGGTTGTGAGCGCATCGGCGGCATCGTCATAATCATCGAGGAAGAGGAGATAGCGCGGCAGGCGCTGGGCGGGAGCCTGCCGGAGGGGGTGTCCGTCATGAAGCCGCGGGAGAGCGCCGCTTCATCCGTAATGGCGGCGGCGCGCGGCGGCGATTTTCCCCAGCTCGTCACCACCGCCGATCACGCGCTGCTCGACGGGCGGATGCTGGAGCATTTCCTCGCCGCCGCCGAGGCCATGGACGACGCCGACCTGGCGGTGGCGCTGGCGCGCGCCGGGGTGGTGGAGGGGGCCTATCCGGAAGTGGCGCGCACGTGGCTCAGGCTGGGGGGAGAGCGGGTAAGCTCGTGCAACCTGTTCGCGCTCAATGACGAGCGGGCGCTGAAGGCGGTGTCCTTCTGGCGCAAGGCGGAGAAGAACCGCAAGAGGCCGTGGAAGATCGCCCTGTCGCTGGGGCCCGTGGCGCTGTTGAGGATGATATTCGGCGGCGGCGGGGCGGGCGCGGCGCTGGAGCAGGCCGGCAGGCGGCTCGGCGTGGTGGCGAGGCCGGTGTTCATGCCCATGGCCGAGGCGGCGGTGGACGTGGACAAGCCCTCCGACCACGCGCTGGCGGAAAGGATACTGGCGGACAGACAGGGGCCATCCGGCGCATGAGCGGGCAATGAAAAACCCCGCCGGGAGGGGTGGCGGGGTCTTTCATCAGGAGCGGGAGGAGGGCTCCAGAGGGAATGGCGATCTCTAAAACGGATTCCAGGTCGGCTTGGCGGTCATCTTCAGGTAGCCCACAGAGGCCCCGAGGCGGGCCCCGACGCCGGTGCGGATGGGGGCCAGGTCGAGCTGCTCGTTGGCGTGATAGCTCACTCCCAGACCGCCGATGACATAGGCCGAGCCGGAAATTCCATAGAAACGCGAATAGATCTGGCGCGGCTCGTCGATGCGGTAGACGAGTATGAGCACCTTGGAACCATTGCCGCCGGCATCGAAGCCCAGCGACGGGCCCTGCCAGAAGACCTTGCGGCGCTCGCCGCTTTTCATATAGAGCCAGCCCTCGCCATAGCGCAGGCCGCCGACGAAGGCCCCGGAGGCCTCCTCGCCGAGGATATAGCCGGTGGGGCGGCCCTTCTTGGCGAACACCGATTCCACGGCGCGGGCCAGGCCGCGGGTGGTCTTGCCGAAGAACTTGTGGCCCTTCCTGATGATGTAATCGGAGGAGTAGCCGCCGCGGCTGGCAGCCGGGGCGGGATCGCCCTGGGTGGCCGCCGCCTGATGAACCATGGGGCCGGACTGGGCCGGAGCGGCCATGAACATGGCAGCGGCGGCAAGGGCGATGATGGGGAATGTGATGAGGCGTTTCATGACTGTTCACTGACCTGCTGATTGTCCACGCGGCCATATCATGACCGCCGCTGGTGACGACAAGCGGACGGCAATGAGCCGCTTTATCGGCATTTTAGGGACAAAGCATTAGCAGGCCGTTAACAGGCCGCTAAGGTTAATGCTCCCTTGGCCGCACCATCGCCTGTCCAGGTCTCCCGGCCATGGCATGCACACATCCTTCCAAGGGGCAGTAATAACGAGGGGGCAGGGGCCATCAGCGCTGGTCATTTCCCGGCAAGTGACTGAAAAGGCGCAGGATTGTCCCCTTCCCCGTCATTACCGGGCCCCGTCCCGGTAATCCAAGCAGCCTTGCTGCCATTTGCGGCATGCGAGCAATGGAAAACAGTTGCGAGGCAGTCAAAGTTGTGCCGCTGATGTTCATTGGAAGCACTCAACTCGATTGTCAGGGTGGTATGGCGGCAAGTCAATCATGCCGTGGCCCGTATTATATTGAAATGCCGCATTGGTTCCTTGGTCAAACCCAATCATGATGCGAGTAATGAATCGCTCACATACGCGCGGTGGTTGGCATATTTGATTGGCTTGGGCAGGTGGCACTCATTGCGTCGGCCCTTGCGGGAGGTTTCTTCAGACCAGCGGAGGGTGGGCGCAGTGCGGTGCGTTTCGGGGCGACGTGGGGCCTGCCGCGCTCGGATTACCGGGACGGGGCCCGGTAATGACGGGGAAGGGGACAATCCTGCGCCATTTTCAGTCACTTGCTGGTAAATGGCTCATGCCGGCTGTTATCCACCCCCGTGTCTTCACCATCTTGAAAGATGCGTGAATGCCCCCGCATCCCTCACTCGTGCCCAGAGGAGCCGAAGCCGCCTTCGCCCCTGTCCGTGTCGGGCAGGGTTTCGCTTTCCCGCCAGTGGACGCGGGTGACCGGGGCTATGACCAGTTGGGCCACGCGCATGCCGCGGGTGATGGTGAAGGGCTCGTCTCCGTGATTGACGAGGATGACGCCTATCTCGCCGCGATAGTCGGCGTCTATGGTGCCCGGGGCGTTGAGGCAGGTTATGCCGTGTTTCAGGGCCAGCCCGGAGCGCGGGCGCAC
>CAZXTT010000300.1:0-3903 GCA_964643775.1 uncultured Rhizobiaceae bacterium
GAGCATGAAAAGCCTGTCATGCTTCCTTGGCGTCAATCGACAGGCAACCGTTTTTGTGTCAAACTGCAAGGGCTGGAAACATTATCTTTCACTTGAAGAAGGAGGTGCGGAATGTCTCTGGAGGCGCATATCCAGGAACTGGAAAGCAAGCGGCAGCAACTCAAGGAACAAATTGCCGAACTGATGGCGCACCCGAGCGTTGACGATGTGGAAATAGCCCGGCTCAAGCGCGAAAAACTGCACCTGAAGGACGAGATCGCCCGCCTCAAGAAGGAAATGGGCGCCGCCTGAGCCAAGGTGGCTTGATGTAAAATGATGAAAATCCCGGCCCCGCAGGGCAAGGCCGCATTTCGCGCCAGGGAGCCGGGATCGCCTGTGGAACAGGCCGATGCCCGAAAAATGGCCTGCTTTTGCCAAAACCGGCGAAAGCGGCCATTTTTGTTTGCCGCCCCGCCAGCGCTTCATTCCTCCCCGGAATTTTCCCCATTGAAACATCTCCCGCCAGCGACCATCTTGCCCAGTGAACAGACATTTTCCTTCCGCCGGGAACAAATCACATGGAATTCAAGGACTATTACAAGATACTGGGAGTGGAACGCTCCGCCTCCGAGGACGAGATAAAACGCGCCTACCGCAAGCTGGCGCGCAAGTATCATCCCGACATCAACAAGGAAAAGGGTGCGGAGGACAAGTTCAAGGAAATATCCGAGGCCTACGAGGTGCTCTCCGACGCGGAGAAGCGCAAGGCCTATGACCAGTTCGGCAGCAACTGGCAAAACGGCCAGGACTTCCGCCCGCCGCCCGGCTGGGAGGAGCAGTTCAACTTCTCCGGCGGTTTCGGCGGCGCGCGCGGCGGTGCTGGCGGCCATGCCGGTGACAGTGGCTTCTCCGACTTCTTCGAGGCCCTTTTCGGCGGCGCCGCCCGGGGTGGCGCGCGCGGCGGCTTTTCCGGCTTCACCGGCACGCGCCGCGGCGGCTTGCGCATCAAGGGCGAGGATGTCCACGCCAAGGTGACCATAGACCTGCGCGACGCCTATACCGGGGCGCGCCGCGCCATCAGCCTGCGCATGCCCGAAAGCGACCCCTCAGGCCGCGTGGTGATGCGCGAGAAGACCCTCAACGTGAGCATCCCCAAGGGGGTCAGGGAAGGCCAGCACATTCGCCTCAAGGGGCAGGGCGGCCCCGGCCATGGCGGCGGGCCCAATGGCGACCTCTACCTGGAGATCCACTTCCGCCCCGACCGGCGCTTCAAGGTGGAAGGCCGCGACGTATACCTGGAGCTGCCGGTGGCCCCGTGGGAGGCGGCGCTGGGAGCAAAGGTAAAGGCCCCCACCCCCACCGGCGCGGTGGAGGTAAAGGTGCCCGCCGGATCGCAATGCGGGCGCAAGCTGCGCCTCAAGGGCAAGGGCATCCCCGGCCGCACGCCCGGTGACTTCTACGTGGTCATACAGGTGGTGCTGCCGCCCGCCGACAGCGACAAGGCCAGGGAGCTTTACAAGACCATGGAGCGCGAGCTGAACTTCAACCCGCGCTCCGGGCTGGGCGTCTGAGCGCCCCGCCATCCGCCGCTTCCCCGTCTTTTCGCCTTTTTGCCGTCTTGCGGCCCCCCGCCGGACATAGCAAACTGCCCGGCGGATACCCGTTGTCTTCAAAGGGAGGGGAAGCATGAGCCGCTATCACGAGGTGTATGAAAGCTGGAAAGACGATCCGGAAGCCTTCTGGGCAAGGGCGGCGGAAGACATCGACTGGTATCGGCCTGCCGACAGGGTGTTCGACCCCGATGCCGGGGTTTATGGCCGCTGGTTCGTGGGCGGGGAGTGCAACACCTGTTACAACTGCGTGGACCGCCACGTGGAGGCCGGGCGCGGCGATCAACCGGCCGTCATCTACGACTCCCCCATAACCGGGTCAAAGCGCGTCATCACCTACAGCGAGCTGCTCGACGAGGTGTCGCGCTTCGCCGCCATCCTGCGCGACTTCTCGGTGGAGAAAGGCGACCGGGTGATAATCTACATGCCCATGGTGCCCGAGGCGCTGGTGGCCATGCTGGCCTGCGCCCGCATCGGCGCGGTGCATTCGGTGGTGTTCGGCGGTTTCGCCGCCAACGAGCTGGCCACCCGCATCGACGACGCAAGGCCGAAGCTCATCGTTTCCGCCTCCTGCGGCATAGAGCCGGGCCGCGTAATCGCCTACAAGCCGCTGCTGGATGAAGCCATGGAGCTGTCCAGCCACAAGCCGGAAAACTGCATCATCCTGCAGCGCCCGCAACGGCGCGCCGGAATGGTGCCGCTGCGCGATCACGACTGGGCCGAGCTGATGAACCAGGCCAGGGCCAACGACCACCGCGCCGAGTGCGCGCCGCTGGCCGCCACCGACCCACTCTACATCCTCTACACCTCCGGCACCACCGGCCAGCCCAAGGGCGTGGTGCGCGACAACGGCGGCCACATGGTGGCCCTGAAATGGAGCATGAAGAACATCTACGACGTCGAGCCGGGCGACGTCTATTGGGCGGCCTCGGACGTCGGCTGGGTGGTCGGCCACAGCTACATCGTCTATGGCCCGCTGCTGCATGGCTGCACCACCATCGTCTTCGAGGGCAAGCCGGTCGGCACCCCCGACGCCGGCGTCTTCTGGCGCGTCATCGAGGAGCACAAGGTCAAGGTGCTGTTCACCGCCCCCACCGCCTTCCGCGCCATCAAGAAGGAAGACCCCGACGGCGAGTTCATCGGCAAGTACGACCTGTCGGGCTTCAAGGCTCTGTTCCTGGCCGGCGAGCGGGCCGATCCGGACACCCTGCAATGGGCGGAAGGGCACCTGGGCGTGCCGGTCATAGATCACTGGTGGCAGACCGAGACCGCCTGGGCCATCGCCGCCAACCCGCTGGGGCTGGGGCTGCTCAACGTGCCGCACGGCTCGCCGGGAGTGCCCATGCCGGGCTACGAGGTGGACATCCTCGACGACGCAGGCGAAAAGCTGCCCGACGGCGAGTTGGGGGCGATATGCGTGAAACTGCCGCTGCCGCCCGCCTGCCTGCCCACCCTGTGGCAGGACGACGAGCGCTTCAGGGAAAGCTACCTGTCGCGCTTCCCCGGCTATTACGAAACCGCCGACGCCGGATACCGGGACGAGAACGGCAACCTATACATCATGGCCCGCACCGACGACATCATAAACGTCGCAGGCCACCGCCTGTCCACCGGCGGCATGGAGGAAGTTCTGGCCTCGCACCCCGATGTCGCCGAATGCGCCGTCGTCGGCATAGCAGACAAGCTCAAGGGCCAGATACCGGTGGGCTTCGTGGTCATGAAATCCGGCGCCGGACGTGACGCGGCGGAGGTCGAGGCCGAGTGCGTGCAACTGGTGCGCGACAGGATAGGCGCGGTGGCCTCGCTGAAGATCGTCATGACCGTGGCGCGCCTGCCCAAGACGCGCTCCGGCAAGATATTGCGCGGCACCATCCGCAAGATCGCCGACGGCGAGGAATGGAAGATGCCCGCCACCATCGACGACCCGGCCATCCTCGACGAGATAACGGAAGCGCTGGCCGCCCGCGGGCTGGTGCGCGGGGCATGACGCCGCCCGAGGTTTGAACCCGATCGACGCGTGGCGTCGGTGACGCCAAAAGCCACGAGGCAAATGCAAATGCTTTGCCCGGGGGGCGAAATGCTCTATCATGCCGCGCCTTGTGAAGCTGCGCGAAAACCATGAAGTTTGATTCGAAATATCTAGAGCGCCTGCGCCTGCGCCCCAGCGAGGAAAAGCTGCTGCGCGACAAGGTGCCTGCCTGCGACTGGCCGGGCTGCGAGGGGCTGGGCCGCCACCCCGCCCCCAAGGGGCGCGACCGGGAGGGCGAGTATTATCACTTCTGCCTCGAGCACGTGCAGAAATACAACAAGAGCT
>CAZXTT010000301.1:0-11239 GCA_964643775.1 uncultured Rhizobiaceae bacterium
CCTATCATTGCCGCAGCATTTTGTGCCCATCGGGGGATGAGGACGCAGACAGTGAGCGGCAATGAGCATAAGCAGGAGCCTCTGACGGAACCTGCCGGAGACGGCGGCATGGCGAAATCGCAGCCGCTGTCGGTGGACCAGTTGCGCCAGCAACTGGCCAGCGCCTTTGCCCATGTTCCGCCAAATCCCCAGCCGCCGCGGGCCGCCGCCCCTGAAAAGATTGCCGCCCCCGAAGAGTCTCTCACGTCGGAAGAGTCTGTCTCCCCGGAAGAGCCTGTCACCCCGGAAGAGGAAGAGCCTGTCTCCCCAGAGGAAACCGTAACTTCCGAAGAACCTCTCACCCCCGAAGAACCCGCTGCGCCACTCCCCCCGGCATCCGGGCCTTTCACGCTGCCGCCGGAACCTCCCATCCCCCCAATGCAGGAGCAGGCCCGGCCCACGCAAATGCCCGCCCCGGTTCAGCCGCCGCCCACCGCCGCTCCCGGCTTCCCCGCCGGGGCAGCAGCCGCATTGAATGAACCAGCGCCCGCGCCGCAGGCCGCTGCCTCGCCTGCCGGGGCAGGGGCCACCGATGCCGGGCAGGCCGCCATGGCGGAAGCTTCCCCTGCCGCCGGGGCGCGGCCCCGTCCCCCGCGTGGTGACGATTATGCGGACATAAGGCAGCGCACCGCCTTCCTGCTCGATGTCATGGCCCGGCCGGACAGCGCCGCCCAGCCCCAGGAGCGCGCCTTGGCCGGAGATGCCCTGCTCGCCATGATGGGCGAGATCCGCGCCACCAGCCCGCGCCTCGTCCACAGGATTGCCGAGCGGCTGTGCATGATGGACAAGGCTCCGTCCCGCCTGGTGCGCGCCGTTCTCGATGCCGGTGACGAGGCAACCGTCCGCGAGGTGCTGCTCGAAGCCCGCATCATGGAGGAACAGCTGGCCGCCATCGCCGCGCGGGCTCCGGAAGGAATGCTGGAAATCATCGCCATGCGCCGCAACCTGCCGCCGGTGGTTTGCGACGAGATCATGAACCGCAAGTTCGAGCAGCCCATCATGCGCCTGCTGCGCAACCGCCAGGCGGTCATAAGCGAGCGCTCATACTGGCGTCTGCTCGACCTGGCGGTGGACATCCCCTCCCTCTATGGCCCCATGGTGGCCCGCGACGACCTTCCCTCCCCGGTGGCCTTCGAGCTGTTCTGGCACGTGTCACCCATGCAGCGGCGGCTGATAATCTCGCGCTTTCTCGGCGATTCCGGCCTGCTCGACAAGTTGCTGCCGATCGTCGGCCCGGTGGTGGAGCAGGGCGGGGCCGAAGAGCGCGCCATGCGCATCGAGGCGATAACCGAAATGCTGGCCACCGGCGAGCTGGATGCCGCCGCCACCAAGATGATGCGCGTCAGTGGCCTGGACGTGGAAACCTGCCAGCGCCTGATCTCCGATTGTTCCGGCGAGCCGCTGGCCATTTTCTACAAGGCCATGGGCTATGCCCGCCGCGCCTTCCCGGCCGTGTTGCAAAAACTGGCCGCCGCGCCCGGCTGTCCGCTGGATGGCGGGCGCGACCTCAACGAGCTGCATATGCTCTTCGACAGCCTGTCGCTCAACAAGGCGCGCGTCATGCTCATTTACTGGAACTGGGCGCAGCTTGGCGCCGGGCCATACTCCTGCCGCGCCAATTGCCATTCAACGGAGCAGGAGCCGGAGCAGGCACGGGAACAGGAGCAGCGGCAAGGGCAGGAGCAAGCCGCGGAACCGGAGCAGGGGCTGGCTCACACCCCAAGATAACGCTCGCTCACCCCTTCCCCGCGCAGCGCCGCCGAATCGCCGCTCCATGCTATCTCGCCCTTTTCCATGATCGCGTGGCGCTCCGCCAGCCGCGCCAGGTCGCCCACGTTCTTGTCTATCACCAGCAGCGCCACCCCGGCCTCGCGCGCCCGCGCCAGCGCCTCCCATATGCGCGCCCGGATCAGCGGCGCAAGCCCCTCCGTCGCCTCGTCCAGTATCAGCAGTTTCGGGTTGGTCATCAGCGCCCGCGCGATGGCCAGCATCTGCTGCTCGCCGCCCGACAGCAGCGCCCCCATGGAAGAGGCCCGCTCCGCGAGCTCCGGGAACAGCTCCTCCACCTTCCGCCGCGTCCAGCCGCCGGCCACCGGGCGCGCCGTCGCCATCAGGTTCTCGCCCACCGTCAGGTTGGGGAATATCTGCCGCCCCTCTGGCACGTAGCCGATGCCCAGCCGCGCCCGCCGGTGAGCGGGCAGGGCGGTTATGTCGCGCCCGTCGAACGATATCCTCCCGCCGCGCGCCGCCACCAGCCCCATTATGGTCTTCACCAGCGTGCTCTTGCCCATGCCGTTGCGCCCCAGCAGGCCCAGCGCCTCGCCCCGCGCCACCTTCAGGTCAACGCCGAACAACACCTCCGCCGCCCCGTAACCGGCGCGCAGCCCCCTGACCTCGAGCAATCCTCCGCTCATCGCTCACCGTCTCCCAGGTAGGCCCTGCGCACCTGCTCGTCGGCGCGGATTTCATTCCCGTTGCCGCAGGCGATTATGCTCCCGCCCACCAGCACCGATATGCGATCCGCCAACGCGAACACCGCGTCCATGTCATGCTCCACCAGCAACATGGCGTGGCTCCCGCCCACCTCGCGCAGCAGCTCCACCATGCGCCCGCTTTCCCCCGCTCCCAGCCCCGCCATCGGCTCGTCCAGCAGCAGCACCCTCGGCTCCCCGGCCAGCGCCAGCGCCAGCTCCAGTTGCCGCCGCAGGCCATGCGACAGCTCGCCGGCGATCGCGCCGCCATGCTCCGCCATGTTCACCCGCGCCAGCAGCGCCTGCGCCCTCTCGCGCAATGCCGCGTCGCGTCGCGCCTCGGAGAACAGCCGCCACGGCGAGCCGTGACGGGCCATGACCGCCAGCAGCGCGTTGTCATGCACGCTCATCGAATCCATCAGGCGCGGCACCTGGAACGAGCGCGCCAGCCCCAGCCGCGCGCGGCGCTCCACGCTCAGCCCCGTTATGTCGCGCCCCTCCAGCCATATGCGCCCCCCGTCGGGCCTTAGCTTGCCGCCGAGCAGCCCGATCAGGGTGCTCTTGCCCGCCCCGTTGGGGCCGATCAGGGCGTGCGTCTCGCCCTCGCGCACCTCCATGCTCACCCCGGCCACCGCCGCCAGTCCGCCGAAGTGCTTGTGCAGCTTCTCGCAGGCCAGGAGCGCCCTCATGACAGCCCCTCCCGCCGCCTAGCGAGTCTCCACCCCGCCCCCGCCTGCCACAGCGCCGCCGCTATCAGCAGCAGTCCGAACGGCAGGCGCCAGTAGACGGTGAGCGACGACAGCACATGCTCCAGCAGCACGAAGGCCGCCGCCCCCGTCAGCGGCCCCAGCAAGCGCCCCGCGCCGCCCAGTATCACCATGAACATCAGCTCGCCGGAGTGCGTCCACTCGCTCATCGACGGCGACACGAAGGCCGTCAGGTCGGCCATCAGCGCCCCGGCCAGCGCCGCCAGCGCCCCGGCCAGCACGTAGGCCGCCAGGCGGATGCGGGTCATGGAAAAACCAAGCGCCGCCATGCGTTCCTCGCAGTCCTTGCCGCCGGCCAGCGCCAGCCCGAACGGCGAGCGCGCCACGAGGCGGAACATGACAAGCGCCAGCGCCAGCCCGGCCAGCGCCAGGTAGTGCATTTGGCCCGCCTCGTCGAGCGACAGGAACGGCAGTTGCGAGCGCGCGTCGATGGTCAGCCCGTCGTCGCCGCCATAGGTCTCCGGCGCTTCCAGCAGGTAGAACACCATCTGCCCGAAGGCCATGGTTATCATGATGAAATGCACCCCGCGGGTGCGCAGCGCCACCACCCCGGTGAGCAGGGCGAACAGCGCCCCGGCCACGAGCGCGTATGCGAAATGCCACAGCCCGTTGTCGGTGGCCAGCCATTCGGCCCCGCCATAGAGCGCGTGATATGACGGAATGGCCACCGCGTATGCCCCGATGCCGAGGAATGCCGCGTGGCCGAACGACACCATGCCGCCAAGCCCCAGTATGATGTTCAGCGAGACGGCGGCCATGGCCAGTATGACAAGGCGCGTCGCCAGGTCGAGCAGGAAGGCGTTGCCCGCCGCCTGGGCGATCAGCGGCGCCGCCGCCAGCGCCGCCAGCAGGGCCCACTCGCCCCCCGCCAGCCAGCCGCCGGCCAGCCGCCCCGCCGCCCTTGCGCCGCCCGCCGCCATCAGCCCTCTCCCCGCAGGCGCGGCGGAAACAGCCCGCGCGGACGCCATGCCAGTATGACCGCCATCAGGATGTATATGCTCATCGCCGATATGGCCGGGGCCGCCGTCTCCGCCGCCACCGCCCCCAGCGTCAGCTTCAGCGCGTCATCCAGCCAGGCGCGGCCCATGGTGTCTATCATCCCCACCAGCATGGCCGCCACGAAGGCCCCCTTGAGCGAGCCTATGCCGCCGATGATGATTATCACCAGCGCCACTATTATGACCTCCACCCCCATCGACAGCGAGGCCTCGGTGAGCGGCGCTACCAGCATCCCCGCCAGCCCCGCCAGCCCCGTGCCCAGCGCGAACAGCCACGAGAACAGCCGCCCCGTGTCCACCCCCAGCGCCTCGGCCATGCCGCGGTTGGCCGCCGCCGCCCGCACCAGCATGCCGAAGCGGCTGTGATGGATGAGCACGTATAGCCCCGCCGCCACCGTCAGCCCGCTTGCTATGATGAGCAGCCGGAACACCGGCAGCTCCACCCCCTCGGCAAGCTCCACCCGCCCGTCCAGCCAGCCGGGCAGGGCGATGCCCATGCCCTCGGCCCCGAACACCATCATGGCCAGCGCCTCGATGACCAGCAGCAGCCCGAAGGTGGCCAGCACCTGCGCCAGGTGGCTCTTGCCGTAGAGAGGCCGCGCCACCAGCCGCTCGGCGGCCATCCCCAGCAGCACGACCACCGGCAGCGCCAGGGGCACCGCCAGCGGCCACGATCCGGTCCACCGCGTGAACACCGCGCAGACGAAGGCCCCCAGCATGTAGAAGGCCCCGTGCGCCAGGTTGACGAAATCGAGAATGCCGAAGACCAGCGTCAGCCCCGCCGCCACCAAGAACAGCAGCACCCCCAGTTGCAGCCCGTTGACCATCTGGCTGACCAGCAGCGCCATGTCCATGCGGCGGCCTCCCCCCGTTTCGGGATATGCGCCTTCTCAGGCAGCCATCGGCGCGATGGCTATTTCAGCTTGCATTCCCTGGCGTAGGGATCCTGATGGGCCTCGTATACCGTCTTGACGATTTTCGTCGTCCATTCGCCGTCGGCGTCCGTCACCACCTCGCGCAGGTAGAACTTCTGGATGGGGAAGTGGTTGTTGCCATAGGTGAACGAGCCGCGCACCGAGCCGAAATCGGCCCGCTTCATGGCCGCCCTGATGGCGTCCTTGTCGGCGAGGTTCCCCTTGGCCCCCTCGACGCCGGAGCGGATCAGGTTGATGGCGTCATAGGCCTGGGCGGCGTAGAACGACGGATAGCGGCCATATTCCTTGCGGAAGTCGGCGACGAACCTGCGGTTGGCCGGGGTGTCGAGGTCGGGGCTCCAGAAATGGGTGCTGCGCGAGCCCAGCACCGTCTTCAGCCCCGCCTTGCGGAACTTGGGCAGCGACAGCGAATCGACGACGAAGACGGTGAACAGCTTCATCTTGTCGGCCAGCCCCGCCTGCTCGAACTGCTTGATGAAGGCCGCCCCCGCCTTGCCGGGGTAGAAGGCGAACAGCGCCTCCGCCCCCGAGGCCCTCGCCTTGGCCAGCTCGGCGGAGAAATCGAGCTGCGCGTCCTTGCCCCACTTGGTGAAGTCCTTGCCCTTTATCTCGCCCTTGAAGGTGCGCACCACCCCGGCGGTTATGTTCTTGCCCGCCGTGTAGTTGGGGGCGATGGTGTATAGCGACTTCACCCCCAGTTGGTTGAGCACCTCGCCCATGGCCATCGGCACCTGGTCGTTCTGCCACGAGGCGGAGAAGAAATTCTCGTGGCACAGCTTGCCGGCCAGCGGCGCCGGCCCGGCATTGGCCGAGACGAGGAACTTGCCGCCATCCAGCGCCGGCTTGCGCGAGGCCATGAGCACGTGGCTCCAGATGTAGCCGGTGAGGAAATCCACGTCGTCCTGCTTGACCAGCTTGAGCGTCTTCTGGCGGCCCATGTCGGGGCGGAAGCCGTCGTCCTCGATGATCAGCTTCACGTCCAGCCCGGCCATCTTGCCGCCCATGTGCTTCACCGCCAGCTTCGCCGCGTCCACCATGTCGCGGCCAATGACCGCCGCCGGGGTGGTCAGGGTGGTGACGAAACCTATCTTGACTTCCTTGCCGATGGCGGCGGCGCTCATCATTCCCAGCGCCAGTGAGGCGGCCAGCAATCCACGGAACATTTTTTCCTCCCAAGATCGAAAATATTGCCCAGGCTCCTGCAAGGTGTTTAAAAACAAACCCCGCGCCGCGCAAGGCGCTGATGGTCGCCGCGCCTGGCCCTTTCGTCTATTGTCGCAAGCACCGCCCTGGGAAAGCCATCCAACGGGAAAGCCGCCGATGCCCGAACTGCCGGAAGTGGAAACCGTCATGCGCGGCCTTGCCCCCCACCTGCGGGGCCGCCGCGTGATCGCTGCGCGCCTCTCCGGCAAGCGCCTGCGCCTGCCGTGGCCGCGGGACTTCGCCGCCCGCCTCGAGGGGGCGCGCGTCGAGGCCCTCTCGAGGCGCGCCAAGTTCATGCTCTGGCGGCTCGACAGCGGCGAGACGGTGATCTCCCACCTCGGCATGAGCGGCCGCTTCACCGTGCTGCCCGGCCCTGGCGGCGCGCAAGGGGCGAGGGCGCTGGGCGAGTTCTACTTCCACGGCCCCGCCGGCGATCAGCCCGGCCCCCACGATCACCTCGTCCTCACCCTCGATGACCAGACGCGGGTGATCTACACCGACCCGCGCCGCTTCGGCTTTTTCGACCTCGCCGCCGATGCCGCCGCTCACCCCATGCTGGCCGGCCTCGGCCCCGAGCCGCTGGGCGATGAGTTCACCGCCGCCCACCTGGCCCGCGCTTTTCACGGGCGGCGCGCCCCGGTGAAGACGGCCCTGCTCGACCAGAAGGTGGTCGCCGGGCTGGGCAACATATACGTCTGCGAGGCGCTGTTCCGCGCCCGCGTGTCGCCGCGCCGCGCCGCCGCCTCGCTGGCTCCCACGGGCCGCCCCACGCCCCGCCTCGCGCGCCTCGTGACGGCCATCAGGGAGATATTGCGCGAGGCCATAAGGGCCGGCGGCTCCACCATCAGCGACCACGCCCGCGTCGATGGCAGCTCCGGCGGCTTCCAGCAGCATTTCTCCGTCTATGGCCGCGAGGGCGAGCCGTGCGGCGGCTGTGGCCGCCCCATCCGCCGCATCACCCAGTCGGGCCGCGGCACTTTCTATTGCCCCCGTTGCCAGCGCTGATGTAAGAACCCGGCAACAGCCAGACAGCCGACCAGCCAGACACCCGGACGGCCAACCAGAGGATACTCCCCATGCGCCCATCGAAACGCAAAGCCGGCGAAATGCGCCCCGTCACCATCGAAACGGGCGTCTCGCGCCATGCCGAGGGCTCGTGCCTGATCTCCGTGGGCGACACCCGCGTCATGTGCACCGCCTCGCTGGAGGAGCGCGTGCCGCCGTGGCTGCGCGGGCTGGGGCGCGGCTGGGTGACGGCGGAATACGGCATGCTGCCGCGCGCCACCGGCGAGCGCATGCGCCGCGAGGCCAAGTCCGGCCAGTCCGGGCGCACCCAGGAGATCCAGCGCCTCATAGGCCGCGGCCTGCGCGCCGTCATCGACCTCGAGGCGCTGGGCGAGCGCCAGATCGTCGTCGATTGCGACGTCCTGCAGGCCGACGGCGGCACCCGCTGCGCCTCCATCACCGGCGGCTGGGTGGCCCTGCGCGCCTGCATCGACTGGATGATGGCCCGCGAGATGCTCGATGCCGATCCCATAAAGGATCACGTGGCCGCCGTCTCCTGCGGCGTCTTCGGCGGCGAGGTCATTCTCGACCTCGACTACGCCGAGGATTCGCAGGCCGAAACGGACGCCAACTTCGTCATCACCGGCTCCGGCGGGCTGGTGGAGATACAGGCCACCGCCGAGGAAGAGCCGTTCAGCGAGCAGCAGTTCGACGAGATGCTGCGCCTGGCCCGCGAGGGGATCTCCCGCCTCGTCACCATTCAGGCGCAGGCCACGGGGGTATCGGCATGAGCATGAGGGCGCTGGAAAAGGGCGCGAAAATTGTCGTCGCCTCCCACAACCCCGGCAAGGTGCGCGAGATAGGCGAGCTGCTCGCGCCGCTGGGGCTCAAGGCCGTCTCCGCCGCCGGGCTGGGCCTGCCGGAGCCGGTGGAGGACGGCGACACCTTCGCCGCCAACGCCCTGATAAAGGCCCACGCCGCGGCCCGCGCCTCCGGGCTGGTGGCGCTGGCCGACGATTCCGGGCTGTGCGTCGATGCCCTGGGCGGCGAGCCGGGCATTCACTCCGCCCGCTGGGGCGGCCCTGACAAGGATTTCGCCCGCGCCATGCGCCTGGTGGAGGAAAAACTGCAAGCCGCCGGGGCCGGCACGGCGCAAGAACGCACCGCCCACTTCACCTGCGCCCTTGCCCTGGCCTGGCCCGATGGCGAGGCGGAGGTCTTCGAGGGCCACGTGCATGGCCATCTCGTGTGGCCGCCGCGCGGCGACAAGGGCTTCGGCTACGATCCCGTCTTCGTCCCGCAAGGCCACGACATGACCTTCGCCGAGATGGAGCCCGAAAGGAAGCACGCCATGAGCCACCGCGCGCGGGCCTTCGAAAAGCTGCTTGCCGCCCTCGACGCGGCGCGCGGCGGGGAAGGGTGAAGGCCCTTGTCTTTTGCCCGCCGCCGGGCTTTAACTTGTGCGGACGACGACGACAGGCCCGCCGTGGCGGCAGGGCCATGAGCGCAAAGGCGAGGGGCGTTCCCATGAATCAGCGCAACGGTTTCGACATCCGGCAATACATCCGCTCCATCAAGGACTATCCCAAGGAAGGCATAATCTTCCGCGACATAACCACCCTGCTGGCCTCCGCCCACGGCCTGCGGGCGGCGGTGGACGAGCTGGTGTGGCCCTATATCGAGGAACGCATAGACTACGTCATCGGCATCGAGGCGCGCGGCTTCATCCTCGGCGGCGCGGTGGCCCACGAGCTGGGGCGCGGCTTCGTGCCCATCCGCAAGAAGGGCAAGCTGCCGTGGAAGGTGCTGGGCAAGGATTACGAGCTGGAATACGGCGTCGACCGCATCGAGGTGCATGCCGACGCCATAAGCGAGGGCGACCGCATCCTGCTGGTCGATGACCTGATAGCCACCGGCGGCACCGCCGACGCCGCCATCGACCTGATCCGCGAATCGGGCGGCCAGTTGGTGGCCGCCGCCTTCGTCATCGACCTGCCCGATCTCGGCGGCTCGCAAAAGCTGCGCGACAAGGGGGTGAAGGTCCATACCCTCGTGGAATTCGAAGGCGAGTAGGCCCACAGGGCCCCTTTTTCCTTTGCCCGCGGGGCGTCAGTCGTGTAAACACCCGTCAATTTGACCGACATACGCGGAAGGCCCACACCGACCCATGCCGAAAAGAACCGACATCTCCTCGATACTGGTCATCGGCGCCGGCCCCATCGTCATCGGGCAGGCCTGCGAGTTCGATTATTCCGGCACCCAGGCCATCAAGGCGCTCAAGGAGGAAGGCTACCGGGTCATACTGGTCAATTCCAACCCGGCCACCATCATGACCGACCCCGGCATGGCCGACGCCACCTATATCGAGCCCATCACGCCGGAGGTGGTGGAAAAGATAATAGCCCGCGAAAAGCCCGACGCCATCCTCCCCACCATGGGCGGCCAGACGGCGCTCAACACCGCCCTGTCGCTGGAGCGCGACGGGGTGCTGGAGGAGCACGGCGTCAAGATGATAGGCGCGCGCGCCGATGTCATCGACAAGGCCGAGGACCGCGAGCTGTTCCGCAAGGCCATGGAGAAGATCGGCCTCGACCTGCCGCGCTCGGCCTTCGTCAACACCTCCGAGCTCAAGCAGCGCTTCCGCGCCGAATACGAGGCCGGGCTGGCCGCCGCCGGTGACGACGGGAAGGCGCGCGCCGAGTTCGAGGCCAAGTGGCTGGACAGCGAATGGGAGCGCCGCGAGGAACACCGGCTGGAGGCCATGCGCCAGATCTTCGCCGCCTACAAGGTCACCGGCCTGCCGGCCATCGTCCGCCCTTCCTTCACCCTGGGCGGCACCGGCGGCGGCATAGCCTATACCCTCGAGGAGCTGTATGACATCGCCTTGGGCGGCGTCGAGGCCTCGCCCACCTCCGAGGTGCTGATCGAGGAATCCATCCTCGGCTGGAAGGAATACGAGATGGAGGTGGTGCGCGACGTCGATGACAACTGCATCATCGTCTGCTCCATCGAGAATGTCGATCCGATGGGCGTCCACACCGGCGATTCCATCACCGTGGCCCCGGCGCTCACCCTCACCGACAAGGAATACCAGCGCATGCGCGACGCCTCCATCGCCGTGCTGCGCGAGATAGGCGTCGAGACCGGCGGCTCCAACGTCCAGTTCGCCATCAACCCGGAAGACGGGCGCATGGTGGTCATCGAGATGAACCCGCGCGTGTCGCGCTCATCGGCCCTGGCCTCGAAGGCCACCGGCTTCCCCATCGCCCGCGTCGCCGCCAAGCTGGCGGTGGGCTACACCCTCGACGAGCTGGACAACGACATAACGAAGGGCGCCACCCCGGCCTCCTTCGAGCCGTCCATAGATTACGTGGTCACCAAGATACCTCGCTTCGCCTTCGAGAAGTTCCCCGGCGCCGAGCCGCTTTTGTCCACCGCCATGAAGTCGGTGGGCGAGGTCATGGCCATAGGCCGCACCTTCCACGAGAGCCTGCAAAAGGCCCTGCGCGGGCTGGAAACAGGCCTCACCGGGCTGGACGAGGTGGAGATAGAGGGGCTGGGCAAGGGCGACGACGCCGACGCCCTGCGCGCCGCCCTGTCGCGCGCCACCCCCGACCGCCTGCTGCGCATCGCCCAGGCCATGCGCGAGGGGGCCTCGCTGGAGGACATCCACGCCATCACCAGATACGACCCGTGGTTCCTCGAGCGCCTGCGCGAGATAATAGACCTCGAACAGCGGGTCAGGGAGCACGGCCTGCCCGGGGACGCCGCCAACCTGCGCATGCTCAAGGCCCACGGCTTCTCCGACGCCCGCCTCGCCA